>NZ_CAXCCZ010000016.1:0-27205 GCF_963981275.1 uncultured Candidatus Thioglobus sp.
AGTATAATTTGTCTCGTTCACATCTTTAAAACCCAGTGTTCTAAAGATTTATTAAATATATCGGAGAGATAAAATGGCAAAAGAGCTATATAACACACCCAACCTCGATGAGTTGGAAAAAGGTCCATGGCCTTCATTTGTAACAGGTCTTAAACGTCTAGCAAGTGATTCACACAAAGGTGCTGATATGGCACGCGACGTACTAGGTACACTAGAAACATCTTACGTAACTAAAAAAGGTTACTGGAAAGGTGGTACAGTTGGTGTTATCGGTTACGGTGGCGGCATCATTCCACGTTTTAACGAGTTAAAAGACGATAATGGTGACTATAAATTCCCTGCAGCAGGTGAATTTCATACATTACGTATTCAGCCACCAGCAGGCATGCACTACACATCAACTCTATTAAGAGATATGTGTGATATGTTTGTTGATAACGGTGGTTCTGGCTTAATTGCATTCCACGGTCAATCAGGCGACATCATGTTACAAGGTGCAACTGAAGAAACTACGCAAACAATTTTTAACGAATTCAATGCTTACGGTTTTGACTTAGGTGGTGCAGGTCCTGCGGTACGTACTGGCATGTCTTGTGTTGGCGCTTCACGTTGTGAAATGTCAAACACGAACGAGCAAGCGGTATTGCGTACACTAGTTAACGCATTCCTTGATGACATGCATAGACCTGCTTTACCTTACAAAATGAAGTTTAAGGTTTCTGGTTGTGCAAACGACTGTATGAACTCTGTACAGCGTGCTGACTTCGCAACGATTGGTACTTGGAGAGATGATATTAAAATCAACCAAGACTTATTTAAAGCAATGGTTGCTGATAAAGGCACTCAGTACGTAGTTGACAATATTACTTCTCGTTGTCCTACTAGCTGCATGACACTAAATGACGATAACTCATTAACAATCGACAACAAAAACTGTGTTAAGTGTATGCATTGTTTAAATGTAACTTCTCCATTAACTCACAATTACATTGCTAAAGGCGATGTTGAGCCTATCTTGGCAACTGGTGATGATAAAGGTGTAATGATTATCATGGGTGGTAAGCGTACATTGAAGATTGGTGACTTATTCGGTTCAGTTATCGTTCCATTTATGAAAATGGATAACGCAGACGACTTAGAAGCAATTGAAGACTTAGCAGGTGAAGTAATCGACTTCTTCGCTGAAAATGCATTAGAGCACGAACGTACAGGTGAAATGATTGAGCGTATCGGTGTTGTAAACTTCCTTGAAGGTATCGGTGTTAACGTTGATCCAAACATGATCAACTCTACTCGTACCTCTTCATACGTTCGTATGGATGACTGGGATGAAGAAGCAGTTAAGTGGTTCGAGAACAAAGCAGAAGCTAACGCTTAAACATTCAATTAAATTAATAAACTTATAAATTAGGAGAAATATTATGGCTGCAGCACCAATTATGCCAATCGAATCTGGAGTTCCAGATCCTATTCAATACATGCACCCAACAATGCGTCGTAACTACGGCCAATGGGCTTACCACGACCGTCCACGCGCTGGTGTATTACACCACACATCAAAGAACAATGAAGAAATCTTCACAGTTCGTTGTGGTACAGCACGTCAAATGGATGTTTACACAATTAAAAAATTAGCTGATATTGCAGATGAATTTGCAGATGGCTATGTTCGTTTTACTATGCGCTCAAACGTTGAATTCATGGTTTCTGATGGCTCTAAAGTTGATGCATTAGTATCAGCGCTAACTGAAGCAGGTTTCCCTGTTGGCGGTACTGGACCATCAGTAACAATGATTTCTCACACTCAAGGTTGGTTACACTGTGATATTCCAGGTACTGACGCATCAGGTGTTGTTAAATCATTAATGGATGAGATGCACGAAGAGTTTACTCGTGAAGAAATGCCTAACCGTGTTCACATGACAACTTCTTGTTGTCAAATTAACTGTGGTGGTCAAGGTGATATCGCACTTAATATTCAACATACTAAGCCGCCTAAGATTAACCATGATTTAGTGTCAATGGTTTGTGAGCGTCCTACCGTTGTTGCTCGTTGTCCAGTTGCTGCGATTCGTCCTGCAATGGTTAACGGCAAGCCTACTTTGGAAGTTGATGAGAAGAAATGTATCTGTTGTGGTGCATGTTTCCCACCATGTCCTCCAATGCAGATTAATGATCCTGAGAACTCTAAAATTGCTCTATGGATTGGTGGTAAGAACTCGAATGCAAGATCTAAGCCTTCTTTCCATAAGCTAGTTGCTTCCAACCTACCTAACAATCCGCCAAGATGGCCGGAAGTTGGTGCAGTTGTTAAAAACATCTTAAGTGTATATAAAGAAGATGCACGCGACTGGGAAAGAGTTGGCGAATGGGTTGATCGTATCGGCTGGCCAGCATTCTTTGAGAAGACTGGACTACCGTTTACTAAATTCCATATCAATGATTGGAAAGGTTCACGTCACCAGTTGAACTCTTCTGCTCACATCCGTTTTTAAGGTTTACTTGACATGAAGTTTGCAATTCAAGTAAATGAAGGTCCATATCAGCACCAAGCGTCTGATACGGCTTTCCAGTTCGCTAAAGCAGCGATTGAAAATGGACATGAAATTTTTCGTGTATTTTTCTACCATGATGGTGTGAATAATGCATCTCGTTTTACATTGCCACCACAAGATGATCGCCATGTTGTTAACAACTGGGCTTCTTTAGATATTAAGAATGCCGAAGGTGAGCCTGAATTAGTAGTTTGTGTTGCTGCAGCACTTCGTCGAGGTATGCTTGACGAGTCTGAAGCTTCTAAGAATTCTATTGAAGGTAATAACTTGCATCCTGCATTTCGAATCTCTGGCCTTGGCCAGTTGATCGAAGCAGGTATTCAGTGTGATCGTTTAGTGGTATTTGGAGATTAAGATGGCTACAAAGAAATTTATGTATTTAAATCGCCGATCTTCATTTGGTACGGTGTATGCAATCGAATCATTAGAAGTGGTATTAATTGCCGCTGCTTTTGAGCAAGATGTATCTTTAGCTTTCATGGATGATGGTGTATACCAGATCGTTGAAGGTCAAGAGACTGACGGCATTGGCATGAAAAACTTTTCTAAGACTTTTCACGCACTAGGTGATTACGATATCAACAAACTTTATGTTTCTAAAGAGTCTTTAGAAGAAAGAGGTTTGTCTGAGTCTGATCTTATGCCTTTAGTGTATGAAGATGAAGATGACGACTGGGAAGAAAAGCCTTCTGTTAAAGTTGTTACTAATGATGAACTTAAAGCAATTATGTCTGAACAAGACGTTTGCTTAAGTTTCTAAGAGAGGTTTAATATGTTACATACAGTAAACAAATCATCTTTCGAGCGTAATTCACTACAATCTTGCCTAAATACAATTGACGATACAAGCGTTATTTTATTTATTGAAGACGGTGTAATTAATGCGGCGAATAATGCTAACTCATCAATGATTGCAGATCTTGCCGCAAGTGGGCGTGTATTTGCATTGCAAGGTGATGTTGAAGCGAGAGGAATTTCTCCAAAACTAGCAGACAATATCAAATTAGTTGATTATGCTGGATTTGTAGATCTAGTTGTTGAACATGGAACTGCGGTTTCTTGGGTTTAACTTTAATTTTTATATAGGAGTACGATTATGGCACAAATTTGTGGCGCTGAAGTAGATGAAGAAGGTTTCTTAGTAGATCTTAAAGATTGGAATGAAGACATTTGTAAACAAATGGCTGCGGACGATGATGTTGAGTTAACAGACGAGCATTGGGACGTGATTAATTTCTTACGTGAGTATTTTGAAGAGTACCAAATTGCACCTGCAGTTCGTGTACTTACAAAAGCGATCGCTAAGAGAATGGGTAAAGACAAGGGTAACTCTAAGTACCTTTACTCTTTATTCCCTTATGGTCCTGGTAAGCAAGGTTGTCGTTTCGCTGGTCTTCCTAAGCCAACTGGTTGTATCTAGTTAGATACAATTAATGAAAGACATCTGCAGTTATGTAGGTGTTTTTTTATTTTTTAAACATAAAGTTTGAGAGCAATATGTCAACATTAAGCATTATATTTACCGCTTTATTTTACATTTCCCTATTCATTTTTATCGTGGGCATGGGTAAGAAGATCTATCAATTTTGGATCACCCCTGCACCGTTAAAAATTCCAACTGCACCAACCCAATTAACACAAACAGGTGTGGTTTTTAGAATGATTCGTGAAGTGACTTTATTCGAAAGTCTTTTCAAATCTAATAAATGGATCTGGTTATTCGGATTCTTGTTTCATTTTGGCTTACTATTAGTTCTAGTTCGCCATTTACGCTATTTTATTCCTGGTGATTTACCAGAAGTGTTTTTATTAATACAGCCCTTTAAATATGCTGCTTTTGCCATGGTGATTGGCCTCGGCGGATTATTAGTGCGTCGAATTTTCGTTGCACGTATTCGCTATATTTCAGCACCTAGTGATTATTTAATGCTGCTAATGCTGATTACAATTGGAGTGAGCGGTGTCGTTATGACTTTTACTGACAATCATACGGATGTAATGATGGTTAAGGCGTTTGCTTCTGGATTGGTTACTTTTGATTGGACTAACTTACCAACTGAAACACACTTCTTAGTGCATTTATTCTTGGTATTTGTCTTATTAGCAATTTTCCCAATTTCAAAATTATTACACGTGCCAGGTGTTTTCTTTAGCCCGACACGTAACCAAGTCGATGATGCGCGTAAGAAACGCCACATTTCTCCTTGGGCATTACAACAAGAAAAAGAGCATGCTGTGAAGCTTGAACAAACATTAGGTAAGGACGAATAAGATGGCTGCTAAAGAATTTGATATCCCTAAGTTACCAACCTACATTGAGATTCCTGAATTAAATCCAGGGATTATGAAAGGCGACGGCCCGTTTAAGTCGGCTGAAGAATTTCAAACTCCATTAGGTTTTCCGGGCGAGAAAGTCGATAACTGGCAAGAGGTTGCTATTGCTAAAATGGGCGAACTTAAATCCAAGTATCGTTCAGTGCAAGTATTTTTAGATTCGTGTGTTAAGTGTGGCGCATGTACAGATAAGTGTCATTATTTCCTAGGCTCTTCTGATCCTAAGAACATGCCTGTTGCACGCCAAGATTTATTTCGTAGTGTTTATCGTCGTCACTTTACCTTTGCAGGTAAGTACTTTCCAAAATTGGTTGGCGCTAAAGAGCTTGATGACGATATGCTTGATGATTGGTATAACTACTTTCATCAGTGCTCACAATGTCGTCGATGTTCAGTATTTTGTCCGTACGGTATTGATACGGCTGAGATCTCAATGGCCGCTCGTGAAGTACTAGACGCAGTTGGCATTGGTCAGAAATACTGTAATCAGATTTTAGGTAAGGCACTTACAGTTGGTAACAACTTAGGTCTTCCTGAGCCAGCTTTGAGAGATACATTGTTAGATCTTGAAGAGGAAGTTGAAGAAGATTTTGGTGCGCCGGTTAAATACCCATTAGATGTTAAAGGTGCTGAAATATTACTGATTACACCGTCAGCAGATTTCTTTGCTGAGCCGCATATTGATGGCTTAATTGGTTACGGAAAAGTGTTTTATCAAGATGGTGTTAGCTGGACGATGAGTTCATACGCCTCTGAGGGTGCTAACTTTGGTATGTTTATCGGTTCATACGATATTATGCGTAAAGCGGCATTAAGAATTCGTAAAGCAGCACTAGATCTTGAAGTATCTCGTGTGATGGTAGGTGAATGTGGCCATGCATGGCGTGTTGCTTACAGTTTCTGGAACACTTTAAGTGGTGTTGGTGCGGGTGCTCAATCAAGTGATGAGTATGCACTTAAGCTGCAAAATCAGTTGGATCATAGATATCCACAACCACAACATGTTATCGAATATACCTACGATTTAATCCAAAGAGGTAAGTTAGAATTTGACAAGTCAGAAAATGATGATCGTACGGTGACATTCCACGACTCATGTAATGTTGCCCGTGCAACCAATATGGGCGGCATTGAAGGCGGTCAATTTATTCTTCCACGTGAAGTAATTAAAGCAGTTTGTAATAATTACGTAGACATGGAAAGATCTACAATTAAAGAATCTACATTCTGTTGTGGTGGTGGCGGTGGTCTTCTAACGGACGATTTGATGGAGATTCGAGTTAAAGGTGCTATGCCGAGAATGCAAGCACTAAAAGAAGTAGAAAAGAACGAAGGGGTGAATACTTTAGCGGCAATTTGTGCGATTTGTAAATCACAATTTACCAAAGTATTACCAAAATTTGATTTTGATCCATACATGATTGTTAGTGTTCACCAGTTGGTGAGTGCAGCTATTATTTTGGACAAACCACAAACTGATGCTGAGGATGCTGTTGAAGCAGATGCAGCAGAAACTGAATAAAAACAAGGAGATTTATTATGCAAAAGAATGCTTACGGTGTACCAACTAAAGGTGAAGGTCATACATTTAGACTTTATAAAGATGACGAGCAAGGTGCAGTTCCATGGAGTCAAAAGATCTTTCAAGAAGACACATCACACAAGTGTCCTACTTACGTAACACAAACTCCTCCTTGTCAAGGTTCATGTCCTTCAGGTCATAATATCCGTGGTTGGTTAGATATCGTTCGTGGCATGGAAAAGCCAACTGGTGATATGTCATGGCAAGAGTACGCTTTCCGTCGCTCTACTGCAGCTAACCCGTTCCCATCAGTAATGGGTCGTGTGTGTCCAGCGCCTTGTGAAGATGGTTGTAACCGTAACGAAGTTGAAGATACTGTTGGTATTAACGCTGTTGAGCAGTTTATCGGCGACAATGCAAAGCAAGAAGGTTATACATTTGAAATTAATGCTGCAGATACTGGCAAGAAAGTTGCTATTATCGGTGGTGGTTGTGGTGGCTTAGCAGCGGCTTTACAGCTGCGTCGTCAAGGTCATGCAGTTACTGTTTTTGAAAAATACGACCAACTTGGCGGTATGATGATGTACGGTATTCCAGATTACCGTGTACCACGTGACGTATTAGGTCACGAAATTGACCGTATTATTGCAACCGGTGTTGAGACTAAGATGAACACTAAAGTCGGTGTTGATGTAACGGTTGAAGAATTAGAAAAAGAATTTGATGCAGTTTTATTTGCCATTGGTGCAATGAGTGGTCGTACGCTACCTATTCCAGGTGGCGATGCCACTAACTGTGTTTCTGGTGTAGCATTCCTTGAAGCATATAACCAAGGTCGTTTACAGCACATCACAGGCAAAGTAATTTGTATTGGTGGTGGTGATACTTCAATTGACGTTGTATCGGTTGCACGTCGTTTGGGCGATATTACAAATGTTGCTGATAAAGATCGTCCTGAGCATATTATTTTTAACGATACAGCGCACGACGTTGTAGACACCTCTAACCGTTTAGGTGCTGACGTATTATTGACAACTCGTTCAACCATTGACGATATGCCTGCAGCGCAAGAAGAGATTGATGATGCAACTCGTGAAGGTGTTGAGATTCAAGGTCAATTAAGCCCTGTTGAAGTTGTAACAAATGACGAAGGTCGTGCAACAGCATTGCGTTTTGTACGTTTAGAAGAAGATGGAAATACACCAATTGAAGGCTCTGAGTTTGATATTGAATGTGAATTAATCGTTTCAGCAATTGGTCAAACAGTTGACTCTGAAGGCATGGATGATTCATTCTTTAATGACCATGGCTTTATTGATGCAGACAAAAACTACCAAGTTCCCAATAAGCCAGGTTTCTTTGTGTGTGGCGATGTAGTTCGTCCACACTTGTTAACAACTGCCATTGGTCAAGCAGGTATTGTTGCTGAAAGTATTGATGACTTCCTTTCAGGTAGTAATCAGAAGGCCCGTAATAAGGTTGATGTACATTACTTTGATCTTGCTAAGAAACTTGATGAGTGGGATTTATCTCCATCAGACTATGAAAAAGGTGGTGAAGCTGGTGAGGGTACCGATACTGCAGACTACGCAATCCATAATTATGAAGATCGTGCTTATGCATCTATCATTTCTCATACGGAATTATTCCTAGGGCATTTTGACAACGAGCAGCGTAATCAACGTGACCATAAAGTGGTTGATACAGAAAATGTATTGGGCAACTTTGAAGAGCGTTTAATTGGTTACACAGAGGAAGAAGTTCAAACCGAAGCAAGTCGTTGCATGTCTTGTGGTCTATGTTTTGAGTGTGATAACTGTGTTATGTACTGCCCTCAAGATGCAGTATTTAAGGTTAAAAAAGATAAGGCAACTTTAGGTCGTTACGTTGATACTGATTACTCTAAGTGTGTTGGTTGTCATATTTGTGCGGATGTATGTCCAACTGGTTATATCCAGATGGGTTTAGGTGAATAAGCCTACTTGAATTTTTTGAGAGAGTAACTATGAAACGTTTGTTGATTGTTTTTTTAACTGTATTCTTAACCAGTGTTTTTGCATATGCAGATAAGCATGTTAATCTGGGTGATAGAGCCAGTGAGCTAAAAGAAGAAGGTAAGAGTGAAGACATTCACCCGGACTTAAAAGAAATCAGAATCATGCATCCAAACTTTTTGATGCACAAACGAGACAAAACCTTACGTCAAGGTATTCGCACTAAGCGCAATTCATTGAAAGCTTGTGTTAATTGCCATAGTGCGACTGATCAGAATGACGAATTTATGCCAATCGACCAGTCGGGGCAGTTTTGTTCGACTTGTCATCAAAAAGTTGGTACAAGTCTAGATTGTTTTTCTTGTCATCGTAATACGCCAAAAGAGGATTTGTAATGGATAAGTGCCAAACATCAATTCAGAAAAATAAAAATCTTAGTCGTAGAGACTTTATTAAAACAACTGCTACAACGGCTGGTGTTGCGACTATTGCAACCGGAATTACACTCACAACTTACGTCAATGCTGCTGGTGAAAATCCAGTAACAAACGAAAAGCGTTGGGGCATGCTAATCGATACTAATAAGCTAACTGAGGTCGATATTGATGACATGGTTAATGCTTGTCAAGAGGAGCAAGGCTGGGGTAATGAGGCGCATTCAACAGGTAATCAAAAAGCTGGTTGGATTAAAAAGGTTAAAGTTAAAGACAAGGCAACTGATCGCATTAGCAATCTAGCACTAATGTGTCAGCATTGTGATCAGCCGCCATGTGTTGATGTTTGCCCAACTAACGCTTCAATGAAGCGTGAAGACGGCATTGTTTTAGTTGACAGACATTTATGTATTGGTTGTCGTTATTGTATGATGGCTTGTCCGTACGATGCACGCTCGTTTGTTCATGAGGCGTTAACCGATCAAAAAGAACATATGCCAAGAGGTAAGGGTACTGTTGAAGCTTGCACAATGTGTGTACATAAGGTCGACAAAGGTGAGAAGCCTGCATGTGTTGAGGCTGTTGATAGTGATGCAGTTATCTTTGGTGATTTACACGATCCAACTAGCAAAATCAATCAGACATTGAAAAGAGTTCAAAGTACACAAATCCGTGCAGATTTAAATCTGAATACGGGTGTACGTTATAGTGGAATTTAAGAGCAGATTATGAGCATTATTCGTTACGAGCAAACACAAGGTAAGAGTTTAGGTTTTTATACATTAATTGCAGGTCTGGGCGCTTTTATTTTAGCAGCATTAGGTAGTGTTTACTTTATGGAGCACAATGGTCACCACGTGACTGGCATGAGCAATCGTATTGTTTGGGGATTGCCTCACGTATTTGCATTATTTTTGATTGTTGCTGCATCGGGTGCACTTAATATCGCCTCTATAGCATCAGTTTTTAATAAGAAAATTTACAAGCCATTATCACGCTTGTCTGGTCTTGTTGCATTGGCATTGTTGGCTGGTGGTTTGATGGTATTGGTACTGGATCTAGGTCGCCCAGATCGTTTGATCGTTGCCATGACTGAGTATAATTTCAATTCCATTTTTGCTTGGAATATCATTCTTTATAATGGTTTCTTCGTTATTGTAGGTGTTTATCTATGGATGATGTTTGAGCGTCGCATGAACAAATATAGTCGTAAAGTGGGTATTGCCGCTTTTACCTGGAGACTAATTCTAACAACAGGTACTGGCTCTATTTTTGGATTTTTGGTAGCTCGTCAAGCGTATGACGCCGTTATTATGGCACCTATGTTTGTAATCATGTCTTTTGCATTTGGCTTGGCTTTTTTCGTACTCGTGCTCATGGCAAGTTACAAGTGGACTCAGCGCCCATTAGGCGATGCAATTGTTAATCGATTAAGTAATTTATTAGGTGTATTTGTTGCAGCAGTACTTTATTTTGTAGCAGTTTATCATTTAGGCAACTTATACTTAGCTGAAAATGCTGGTGTTGAAAGCTTTATTCTAATGGATGGCGGTATCTACACTCAATTGTTCTGGTATGGGCAAATTGTCTTAGGCGGTGTTGTGCCATTAGCGTTGCTTTACTCTCCTGCTACTAAAGGCAATCGCTCTATGCTTGGCTTGGCTTCAGTCTTAATTATCTTAGGTGGTATTGCTCAGCTTTATGTCATTATTATTGGCGGTCAGGCTTATCCAATGGAACTATTCCCAGGCAAAGAAATGCTAGAAGGTTATGGCGGTATTGCCGCTTACACTCCAACATTGGCCGAATTAATGCTAGGTTTGGGTGGAATAGCAGTGGCTCTAATTGCGATTGCTTATTTGGTTAAATTTCTGCCTTTCTTGCCAGAGAGTTTGGCTGATGATGTTGCTGATCCGCACCATAAAAACTAGCAAACGCTTAAAGTAGGGCAGTCAATGTCCGTTTATCTTTCCGCAGCACACAAATCCTCAGGCAAAACGGTTGTTAGTCTGGGGATTTGTGGCGCTTTAAAGGCTCATAATTTAAACGTCCAACCATTCAAAAAAGGCCCAGATTACATAGACCCAATTTGGTTGTCTCAAGCTAGTGGTCAGGCATGTTATAACCTAGATTTTTATAATATGACTGAATCTGAAATAATTCAGCTATATAAGCATAAAAATTCTTCGGCTGATGTTTCCATTATTGAAGGCAATAAAGGCTTATATGACGGCATGAGTGTTACTGGTGGTGATGCAAATGCTGATCTGGCTAAGTTATTAGATATTCCGGTAATTTTGGTGATTGATACTACGGGCATTACTCGTGGTGTGGCTGCATTGGTCAAAGGTTATCAAGATTTTGATCCGGATGTTAATATCGCCGGCGTTATTTTAAATAAGGTTGCTGGCGAGCGTCATGAGTCAAAACTCATTCAAGCAATTGAACACTATACAGATATTGAAGTGGTTGGCTCAATAAGACGCTCTAAGGAGCTGGTTATTGATGAGCGTCATTTAGGCTTAATGCCCGCAAATGAAACGCCTCAATCGCAGTATTTTATTGATGGTGCCGCTCGACTGATTACTGATCAAGTAGATTTACATAAAATCGTTAGTTTGGAAAAAAACATCCAAATCTCATCTGCACCTGAAATCAGTTCGAATTCTCGGTTGCGTGTCGGCGTGGCAAAAGACAGTAGTTTCGGTTTTTATTACCAAGACGATCTGGACAAATTTAACCAACTAGGTGTTGAACTTGTTTATTTTGATACGCTTCAAGATAACGAACTACCTCAATGCGATGGCTTGTTTATCGGTGGTGGTTTTCCAGAGATGCAGTTAGAAGCGTTAAGCGCAAATAAATCTTTATTACAAGACATAAAGCAAAAAATTGAACAAGGCTTGCCAGCTTATGCTGAGTGCGGAGGCTTGATGTATCTAACTAATCAAATTACCAGTCAAGGTAAATCTTATCCGATGGTTGGTGTGATTGATGCAGATACAGACATGACACCTAAGCCAATTGGTCGGGGCTACGTACAGCTTGCTCCTGTAAAAGAGCACCCTTGGCAGGATGTGGCAGACACTATTTATGCACATGAATTTCATTACTCTAAGCTAACAAACATTGATCCAAATACACGCTACGCTTTTAAGGTTTTGCGTGGTGTGGGTGTGGATAATATGCAAGACGGCATTATTAAACATAACTTACTTGCTTCGTATACGCATTTGCGCAATGTGGGTGGCAATCAATGGGTTGAGCAATTTGTCGATTTTATTCGAACCATTAAACACAAAATATTATGATCACTATTACAAAAAAAGCCGCAGAAGAAATCTCGCTTTCAACTCACAATCCAGAAACTCAAGGGCTTATTATTCGCTTTGCTGCAGATCAAACTGATGAGGGTTTTCAGTACTTAATGGGATTTGATGAGCGTCATGATGGCGATATTCACTTAGAATCAAATGGTGTTGAATATTTACTGGCATATGAGCAAAAAGTATTGCTAGAAGGTATGGTAGTTGATTTTGATCAAATCGAAGCGGGTCAAGATTACAGCTTTGTATTTATGAACCCAAACGATCCGGAATACACGCCACCAGAGCAAGATCACGCACCAACCAAGCCTTAATCGTTCAACCAACTTCGTGCAATAATTGACACCGCATGAAAAAAACAATACAAAAAAACTTATTCATATCACTAGGATGGCTGTTTGTAATCCTGGCGGTAATTGGTGTTTTGATTCCCATCTTGCCAACCACACCTTTTTTAATACTTGCTCTTGCGCTGTTTGCCAAAAGTTCGCCGAAGTTTCATCAAATGTTGATAGACCATCCTTGGTTTGGTAGTCTGTTAAGACAATGGGAGAAAAATAGAACAGTTTCTCGACGTATTAAAATCCGCGCTAGTGTGCTTATTGCTCTGAGCTTTTCAGTTTCTATTGCTGTTTTGCAAGATAATCCATTGCTACAAACAATGCTAATTTTAATAGCGATTATTTGCTTGTACTACATTTGGCGCTTGAAAGAGCCAAATCGGCCTTAGTTTTTTTGCACCTATTTTAGGTGCAAGAGTGTGTCAATCAGGTTGAGGTTGTTAAGTACAAGGTTTAGAAAAATTCGCAAATAATGCGAATGATGTTTTTAAGTATTAATAATCAGCATAAAAACCATTAAAAGTAAGAGTTTTGTTGTGAAATTTGCTTCAAATCAATACAAGATAACGCCTGGTTACTTCAATGATTGAAAATTTAGGAAATATTGAAAACCGGCTATTTGTAGTAGTTAAGAATGCCTTGGTAAATAGCATTAGCGATTTTATCTTGTTCTTTATTGTTGTTAAGTCTAAGCTCTTCCTCGGGGTTAGAAATAAAGGCGGTTTCCACTAAAACTGAAGGGATGGCCGGAGTTTTGAGTACGACAAAACCAGCTTTTTGTGGTTTTTTCTTGTGCAGATGGCCAATTTTACTCATTTCCTTTAAGATTTTAGCGCCAAGTTTTTGACTTTGAATATCGCGATCTTTTCTGGACAAATCCCATAGAATTTTGTTTAAATATTGGTCTTTGCTATTGCGTGGTTGTTTGACGCCAAATTGATCAGACGTATTTTGGGAATTTTCCAAACGGCGTGCAAATTTGGTTGATCCGCCACGTTCTGATAAAGTGTAAACTGAAGCGCCTTTGGCATGCCTACTCTTTACTGCATCCGCATGAATAGAAACAAATAGCGAGGCTTTATTGGCTTGAGCAATGCGAATACGTTTGGTGAGTCCAACGTAATAATCACCACGCCTAGTGAGAAAGGCTTTCATGCCTTTGGTGTTGTTAATTTTTTTGGCTAATTTTTTAGCGATACGAAGAGTGATGCGTTTTTCTTTTGAGCGTTTGTAGCCGACTGCGCCAGAATCTTCGCCACCATGTCCGGCATCAAGCAGAATAATTTTTTGGCTATATTGCTTGCTGATTGGTTTTTTAATTAGTGTTTTTTTAGGTTTTTTGACCAGCGTGTTGGCTTGATTTTTTTGATTATACAAATCAACCACTAGCCGGTGGTGCTGATATTTATCATTTGGTTTTAGAGTGTAGCTTTTAATTAGATACTGATCTTGTAATTTAAATTTAAATTGATAGGTGGTATCTTCTCGCTTAACGCGTGTTTTGTTAATGCGTTGATCGGTATAAAACAGCTTTTTATAGGTTTCTTTAAGTAGTTTGGCGTTGCGAATGCTGAGTGTAAATTGATTTGATTTTTGCTTAATTGAAAACCGAACGCCTTGGTCAACATCGATTACAATTCTGGTACGCTCAGGAGAGCTCCAAAAACGAAAATCATAAAGTGTGGTTCGATTGTCAGCAAACGCGCTGTTTAGAAAAAATAAGCCAATCAGTAAGCTGATTAGTCGATACATTGTAGAAGTTGCTCGCCTATGTCGTTGTTGGCGCTTAAGTTTAACTGTCTGGTGTTATCTTCTCCAGTAATGCTAATGACTAGATCAGCAGGAGGAATGATTCCCGCGCCTAGCTCGGCCCACTCAATAAGCTGAATATGCCCAGGCTTTGCGTATTCACGAATGCCAATATATTCTAGCTCTTCTGGGTCACTGAGACGATAGCAATCAAAGTGGTGTATATTGATCTTATTATTTAAATAGCTTTCCACCAATGAGTAGGTTGGGCTTTTGACTCGATCGAAGCCAAAAAATTGGATAAATCCTCGTGCAAAGGTGGTTTTACCTGCACCTAAATCCCCCTCCAAATAGATAACAATAGCCTGGTCAATGGTTTGCGCGCAAGCGGCTAAGGTTTGTGCAAAGGCTTGCGTTTTGGATTCGTGAGTAAAAACTAAATTCAAAATAACTGCCACATGTAAAGACTAAAAACACTCACCAAAACAAACCCTTCAAAGCGATTGATGATGTGTTTTTTACCAAATTTGTAAGAAACAACAAAGAGTAAAACAGTGAGCAGAAGCATTACTGGATAGTCACGTGTAATCACTTCTGGTGCAACATCTGAAGGATGGATAAGCCCTGGAATGGCAAGAACCGCGATAGTGTTAAAGAGGTTTGAGCCAATGACATTACCCACCACCATTTCATATTGCTTTTTTAAAACACTGGCAATAGAAACGGCCAATTCTGGCAAGCTCGTACCCAAAGCAACCACAGTCAGTCCGATGATTAAATCAGATACGCCAAAGGCTTGTGCCACTTCAACACCACCCCAAACCACTAGCTTTGCACTTGAAATTAGAACGATTAAGCCAATAATGAGCATCACCCAAGTTTTGCTTGTTTGGCTTTTATCAACGCTTTTTTCTAATTCATCAAATTCGTGATTTTGGCTATTTTTTGATTCTTTAAAGGTGTAGGCTAGAAACAGGGTTAGTAGAGCTAGCAATATAAAGCCGTCTAATATATCTAGTCGAAGATCCCAAAGTAGTAGCCCGGCAACCAAAGTTGCCAACATTAAAAATACCCACTCTTTTTTGAGAATATTCTCTTGCACTTCAATTGGCGTGATGATAGCACTAATGCCTAATACCAAGGCTATATTAAAGATGTTTGAGCCGACTGCGTTACCAATACTGAGCCCGGTGTTACCATCCATAGCAGCTAAGCCTGAAACCAGCATTTCTGGTGCAGAGGTGCCAAAACCAAAGATTAATAAACCAATGATAAGTGGTGAAACCTTGAAAATATTGGCGATTTTCGCACCATTTTCCGTGAACTCATCTGCACTCCAAATTAAAAGTGCAAAACCTGATAACAAGGCGATAATTGGTAGTAGAATGTCAGGCATATTGATTTTTTGTTAAATTTTTGTTTATTATAAAGGCCGAACCGTAAAAGATGAGTGAAACAGAGTTTTTAATTGGCCGTTGTGGTTTGGACTTAGTGGATGATTTTTATCCAGATGATTTACCTAGTGAATGGCGCTTTGACTATTATTCAACCCTGTTTAAAGCCTTGTCATTGCCAATTGATACAACAGAAGATTTGGAGTCGATTTTTGAAGAGCTAGAAGGTTCTAGCCCTGAAGAGGATGGTGAGGAATTTGAGCTGGTGCTTACCATTACACCTCAACAGCTGCTAGATGCTAGTACACTGAGCACTTTGCTTGATTCTGTTGCGCCGTACCGGTTATTATTTATCTTGTCATGCGAATTGGATCGACAGCCTAGTGATGAGATTATGAATTTATTGAGTGCTTATCGAGTGTCATTTCAATCGAATAATCAGCTACAGTTGGCACTAAACAACAAGCATGCAATGGGTCAGTATTTATATTACACTGATTTGCCAGTTTGCCATATTCAGGGTGATGGTGACGAGAAGCAGATGAGAGCAAAAATTGAGCGCTTGGCTGAAATTAACACTCGAACACTACTGATTTGTAAAGATGCGGAGAGTGAGGCTTTGGGTAAGATTCGAACCATTGCAGAAATTTTAGGCTATTAAGGCGTGAATGTTTTATTGACTCGCCCGCTAACACAAGTCAAGGCGCTTGAATCTTTAGTGATTGATGCTGGACATCAGCCTTTGTTATTTCCAACGCTTGAGGTGGTGGCGCTCAACGCAACGGCTCAACGTAGCCAATATGATGCTGTTATTTTTATTAGTGCGAATGCGGTTGAGTATGGGATTGAGGTTTTGAGCGCTATTTCTTACTCAAAAGTTTTTGCAGTTGGCGCTGCCACCGCTAAAAAACTCAATAACCATCACATTCCTGTTGATGATTTTCCACAAGAAAAAGCCTCTAGTGAAGCTTTACTAAGTCTTGAATCAGTATCATGTTTGAGGAATAAAAATATTTTAATTTTTAGAGGAAAAGGCGGGCGTGAAACACTAAAAATTGGTCTAGAAAAAAACCTCAATCAAGTGGAATATGCACAAGTTTACAATCGTATTGTTTGTACGCTAAGCACTCTACATAATCAGTCATTAAGCGATTTTTTGCTAGATAAAAAAGGTTTTGTGAGTGTAACCAGTAATGAGAATTTAGAGGGTCTTGTCTCATTGGCAAAACAGTTAAATGCCTTGGATAGTTTAAAACAATATCCGCTGATTGTCTTGAGCGAGCGGATCAAAAAATATGCCCAATCTTTGAACTTTAAACAGGTGATAGTAACCCCTAATATTAGCGATCAGGCCATTGCATCAGTATTAGAGCAAGATAATACACTTGACAATTAAATAAAAGTTGATTAATTTAGTCGGCAATAAGGCGATATTTTTCTGGGGAGAAAAATTATATGATCAAATTAAGTGTTTCACAAGCGGCTCGTCGATTAGGCGTGAGTCGCTCTAGTATTCAAGACCAAATTAATTCAGGTAAGCTGCAAACGCACGAGGGTTATGTAACCGCTGACAGCATTCGGCTGGCCTATCCGGCTTATTGTGTGAACTCAGAGCAGGAAGTGCACCTAAGAAAGATGCAGAAAATTAAAGCAGACGCCATGTATAAGGCAGGCGCAGCGGACATCATTAAGCAAAAAAATGAGCAAGCGCTGATGACTATTATTGCTTCGTTAAAATCTAAACTTTACCAAGAGCAGATGGGTAAACAACATTTTCAACTGGTCTTTTTAGAGTTGAGTGAGCGTTTAGAGGTGCTCGAGAAGTGTTGCCATGAGCAAGATAAACAGCCTTTAAATGATTTGCAAAGCTGGGTAGAGCGACATATTCACTAAGCCTATAAAAGATTTTTAGCCAATTGCAAAGAGGGTTGTGATTTATTCATGGTGTAGAAATGAAAATTCTCCACCCCTTGAGATTTAAGCTGATCACAAAGATTATCAACAACTTCTAGCCCAAAAGCAGATAAAGACTCTAAATCATCACCAAATACTGCTAAGCGTTTTTCAATCCAACGAGGGATTTCCGAGCCACACATATTGGAGAATCTGAGCAATTGAGTGTGGTTGGTAATTGGCATAATCCCAGGTGTAATTGGCGCATCAATGCCTAGTTTTTGCACATCGTCTACAAATCTAAAATAAGCATCTGCATTATAAAAGTACTGTGTAATGGCGCTATCAGCGCCCGCTTTAATTTTATTGGCAAAATGTTGAATATCAGTATTCATGTTTTTTGCTTGTGGATGCATCTCTGGATAGGCGGCCACTTCAATATGAAAATGATCATCAAACTCGTGTCGAATAAATTCAACTAATTCATTGGCATAATGAAAATCACCAATATCACGCACTCCAGAAGGAATATCGCCTCGAAGAGCAACAATACGATTAATGCCAGCGGCCTTGTATTGATTTAGCAAGGCTGAGATTTTTGATTTTTCAGAATCAATACAAGATAAGTGTGGCGCCGCTGAGATGCCATCATGTGCTTGTATATCGAGCACGGTTTCCAGTGTTGCCTCTTGTGTAGTGCCACCTGCGCCAAATGTAGTTGAGAAGTAATGCGGGTTAACGCAAGATAATTCTTGGCGAACTTGTTTAAGATTTAGTTTGCCTTGATCGGTTCTAGGAGGAAAAAATTCAAAACTTAATTGCATTTGTATTTAACGTTGCTTAAAAATAGGCTAATTATAGCTTATTTCAAATCGTGAAGAGTGGTTCGGTTTTACTGTTGTGAGGCTGGTATTCGGGTAAAATTTCACTATTTACTTAGTTTGAACTTATAATTTATGTCAAAAAGCGATTACATTGAGTTAGAAGGCGTGGTCAAGGAAAAGCTACCTAATACAACCTTTACAGTTGAATTAGAAAATGGCCATAGCGTTTTAGCGCACATTTCTGGAAAGATTCGCAAGCACTATATTCGTATTTTACCAGGAGATAAGGTAACGGTTGAAATGACCCCTTATGACTTAACCAAGGGTAGAATTACTTTTAGACATAAGTAAAAAAGCTTTATTGCCGATGTGGTGGAATTGGTAGACACGCCGGATTCAAAATCCGGTTCCTCACGGAGTGACGGTTCGACCCCGTCCATCGGTACCAAATTAATATAGAGGGTAGTAATTATGGAACAAGCAGATCTTTTGACGCAAGCGCTAAACCTAACCATGTTTGGCATGGGGTTTGTTTTCTTGTTTTTGACACTACTAGTCTTTGTAACCAAACTGATGTCAGTTATCATTCAAAAACTCCAAGCTCGAATTAAAGACGAGTTAGAACATGACAACAGTAAAACAACTCTTGAACAAGAAATTGATGAAGAGACTAAGTTCGTTATCGAACAAGCAATCAAGATGCATAGGGGAGCATAAGGATCATGCTAAATTTTCTAAAAAATATGACCAAGAAGCCAAATAAAATAAATAACAAGAAAGTAGAAATCACAGAGCTTGTATTCAGAGATGCACACCAGTCTTTGTTTGCAACGCGTATGCGTATTGATGACATGCTACCAATTGCCGACAAGCTAGATAAGATTGGCTACTGGTCTGTGGAGTCATGGGGCGGTGCTACATTTGATTCTTGTATTCGTTATTTAGGTGAGGATCCTTGGGATCGTATTCGTGAAATTAAAGCAGTGATGCCAAATACACCACAGCAAATGTTATTGCGTGGTCAAAATCTTTTAGGCTATCGTCATTACAGTGATGATGTGGTGCGCAAATTTGTAGACCGTTGTGCTGAGAATGGCGTTGGTGTATTTAGAATTTTTGACGCAATGAATGACGTTAGAAATCTAAAGACAGCAGTGGATCAAGCGGTTAAGCTGGATCAGCATGCGCAAGGCACTATTTCTTATACGGTTAGCCCTGTTCATAACACACAAACTTGGCTAGACATGGCTAAGAGAATTGAAGACATGGGTGCACATTCTTTATGTATTAAAGATATGGCTGGGTTATTACAGCCTTATGTTGCTTTTGATTTAGTTACAAAATTAAAAGAAGTGGTTGATATTCCAATTCAGCTGCATGCACACGCAACAACTGGCCTTTCTACGGCGACAATTGTTAAATCAGTTGAAGCGGGTATTGATCGTGTCGATACTGCTATTGGCTCAATGAGTATGACTTATGGCCACTCTGCAACCAACTCTGTGGTTTCTATTTTAGAAAACAGTCCAAGAAAAACAGGACTGGATCTGGAGAAGTTAGAAGAGATTGATGCATATTTCCGACCAATTCGCTGCAAGTATGCTAAGTTTGAAGGCTCATTAAGAGGGGTAGATTCACGCATCTTATTGTCTCAAGTTCCGGGTGGCATGTTAACCAATATGGAAAACCAGTTACGCGAGCAAAATGCGGCTGATAAGATGGATGAAGTACTAGCTGAAATACCTCGTGTACGTAAAGATTTGGGCTATATTCCTTTAGTGACACCAACATCGCAAATTGTAGGCACACAATCAGTGCTTAATGTACTAACTGGCGAGCGCTACAAAACCATTACTAAAGAGTCAGCTGGCGTACTTAAAGGTGAGTATGGTGCAACACCTGCCGCTGTTGATCAGGCGCTACAAGCTAAAATTTTAGAGGGTTCTGAGCCTATTACCTGCCGTCCTGCAGATAACATTGCACCAGAAATGCATATTTTAGAGCAAGAGTTTGATGAGATTGTAGCTGAGAAAAATATTCAGCTAGCCGCTAACAAGATTGACGATTTAATGACCTATGCCTTGTTTCCACAGGTGGGAATTTCCTTTTTGGAAAATCGTAATAATCCTGATTTCTTTGAGCCAGTACCACAAGAAGGCAGTAACTGCGTTGCTCCTGATAGTGAAGAAGGTACTTACACAGTTTCTTTCAAAGGTAATTCATACACAGTTGACGTATCTGCAGGGGGTGATGTAACCTCTATGAAGGCATCTTCTGACACAGCTTCGGCACCAGCGCCAGTGGCACAAAAAGAAATTGCTACTGAGGTGCCAGCAACGGGTGGAGAAGCTATTGGAGCACCACTTTCGGGTAATATTTGGAAAGTAATGGTTTTACCTAATCAAAAAATCAACGAAGGCGATGTGTTGGTAATTCTTGAGGCGATGAAGATGGAAACAGAAATCAAAGCTGCTAGAAGTGGTGTGGTAACAGAAATTAATGTTAAAGAGGGCGATGCCGTGACCGTTGGTCAAGCCTTATTATCTTTAGCCTAACTACCAGGATTTGTTATGGAACAGTTGAATTCACTATGGCTTAATACTGGTTTATACCAAATGGTATGGGGTCAAGGTTTAATGCTTTTGGTTGGCATGCTATTGCTTTATTTAGCCATTGTTAAAAATTTTGAGCCATTGCTGTTATTGCCTATTGGTTTTGGCGCTATTTTAGCCAACATCCCTGGCGCAGGTATTGCAGAAGGTAGTGGTATTTTGCATGTATTTTATGTGGTGGGTATTGAATCAGGCGCATTCCCGTTAATTATCTTTATGGGCGTAGGTGCGTTAACAGATTTTGGCCCACTACTGGCCAATCCAAAAACATTACTATTAGGTGCTGCAGCGCAATTTGGTATCTTTGCAACCTTATTGGGTGCTATGGGGCTGACAGCTGCAGGCGTGTTTGACTTCAGTCTAACAGATGCAGCAGCAATTGGTATTATTGGTGGTGCAGATGGGCCAACCAGTATTTATGTGGCCAGTAAACTAGCGCCCGAGTTATTAGGCGCAATTGCAGTTGCTTCATACTCATACATGGCACTAGTACCACTGATTCAGCCGCCAATTATGCGCGCACTTACGACAGAAAAAGAGCGTCAAATAGAAATGGTGCAATTGCGCGAAGTATCTACGGCTGAGAAAATTATCTTTCCAATTATGTTGTTGATGTTGGTGGCCTTGTTGCTGCCAGATGCAGCGCCATTACTCGGTATGTTTGCTTTTGGTAATTTGATGAAAGAGTCAGGTGTGGTAGATCGCTTAAGCGATACTACTCAAAATGCTCTGATTAATATCGTGACTATCTTTTTAGGTTTGGCCGTTGGTTCAAAATTAATGGCAGATAAATTCCTACAGCCAGAGACATTAGGTATTTTACTATTGGGTATGGTTGCTTTTGCTATTGGTACCGCTAGTGGATTGTTAATGGCTAAAACCATGAACTTATTCAGCAAAAATAAGATTAACCCATTGATTGGTTCGGCAGGTGTTTCAGCGGTTCCTATGGCGGCACGTGTTTCAAATAAAGTCGGCTTAGAATCAAATCCACATAATTTCTTGCTAATGCATGCAATGGGCCCTAATGTGGCGGGCGTTATTGGTTCAGCTATTGCAGCGGGTATCATGATTCAATTGCTAGGCTAATCTTTTTTCTGACTGTGTTAAATTTTAAAAAATAATCAGCCACATAGTTTTTCTATGTGCCGTTATATTTTTAAAATTTGACTTGCAGAAATAAAAAAATACTAAACCTAAAAAATATCAGCTAAAAATATTAAAATATCAGACATGCAAAGAACTCTACTAAAAGCCAAACTTCACCGCGTTACCACCACAGCTTCAGAACTTGAGTATGAGGGTTCATGCGAGATTGATGGCGTGCTATTGGATGCGGCAGGTATTAGCGCTTTTGAACAGATTCAAATTTATAACATTGCTAATGGTAATCGCTTTACAACCTACGCCATACGTGGCAAAGAAAATAGTGGTGTTATTTCGGTTAATGGTGCAGCTGCCCATAAAGCGGCAGTTGGAGATTTGCTGATTATTGCTGCTTACGCCATCTATGATGAGCAAGAAGTTAAAAACTTTACGCCAAATCTATGTTACGTTGACGACAACAATGTCTTAACAAGACAAAGCTCAGCTATTAGCTAAACTGTCCATTTTCTAGTACCAATACCCGCCGCATTCTCGCTGCAATTTTTTCATCATGAGTGACAACAATCAAAGAGTTGTTGTGCGTTTGATTGAGCGTCATCATCAAATCAAGTATTTCTTGTGCATTTTTACCGTCAAGATTGCCAGTAGGTTCATCTGCTAGTAGACATTTTGGCTGAGTGATTAGAGCGCGAGCAATGGCTACTCGTTGACGTTCTCCACCTGATAATTCACTTGGAAGGTGGTTTGCTCTAGATTCAAGCCCAACCTTGTTAAGAATTTTCATGGCCTTTTGCTTAGCATCCGGGTCTGACTGAATGAGTAGCGGCATCATGATATTTTTTAAAGCACTAAAGTCTTTTAATAAGTGATGAAATTGATAAATGAAGCTAAGATTTTTTGACCTAAACTCACTCTTTTCTTGCTCATCTAAGGTGTTGATGTCAGTATTGTTAATTTTAATCTGACCACTATCTGGACGATCAATACCGCCGAGTAAATTGAGTAAGGTTGATTTTCCACAGCCAGACTGACCAAGAATAGCGATCGACTCACCTGCAGCCACGTCAAGATTCAGATCTTTAATCACTTGAGTATGGTGTTTGCCATCACGGTATTGGTAGTTAATACCGTGACAACTAATAAGATTATTCATGATTAAGTACCTTGGCAATAATAACTTTTCCAGCGCGTTTAGCCGGATAGATAGAGGCAAGCATAACTAATATAAACGCACCAAATCCGACTTTAATAAGATCGTTCAGATGAATTTCAGAAGGAAATCGATTGATATAAAACACGTCTTTTGGAAAGAACTCAAACCCTAGGAGCACTTCAATGCCACCGACAATAGTTTCAATATTAAGCGAGAGTAGAACGCCTAAGATAATACCAATGGTGATGCCAATAATGCCAATAGTAAGCCCCTGGTAGAAAAATATCTTAACGATGCGTTTTGGTGTCATGCCCAGGGTGCGTAATATGGCAATATCAGCAGTTTTATCAGTGACCACCATCACCATCATGGAAACAATATTAAAAGCGGCAACAGCAATAATTAAAGACAGAATCACCCCAATCATTTGTTTTTCAAGCTCAAGGGCTTTGATGAAATTTGCTTTTTGTTGAGTCCAATCAATGCCGTAGTATTGATCGTTGCCAAGTGTAATAATCACTTCCTGAGTGATTTGTTTGGCTTGAAACAAATCTGACACCTTGAGGCGAATGCCGGAAACTTGATCTTTCATAGAGTAGAGTTTTTGCGCTTGATCTAGCTGAATAAAGGCCAGGTTATTATCGTATTCATTAATACCCGCATCAAATATCCCGCTAACTGTAAAGCGCTTAAAGCGTGGTTGAACACCCATGATATTGGAGGATAGTTCAGGGGTTAATAGAGTGATTTTATCGCCAATATTAGCCCCCAGTTGAGTTGACAATCCTAGGCCAATTAAAATATCAGATTTTGACAATTGACTGGAACCAAGTTTAACTTTATCGAGCAGTATTGAGGTTTGTTTTTCCAGTTGTGGAATAACTCCTCTAACACTAATTCCCTGCGCCCCATTGCCCGTACTTAACAAAGCGTACTTTTCAATATAAGGTGACGAACTAACAACTTCTGGATGTTGCATAATTTTTATTTGTAGATCTTGCCAATGAGCAACGCCACCACTGTACTCACTAATATACGAGTGAGAAATAGCGCTTAAAACGCGCTCTCGAAGCTCTTTATGAAAGCCGTTCATTACCGATAAAACCGTAACAAGAGTCATGACACCTAGAATAAGTCCCACCATGGAGACGCCAGAAATGAAGGAAATAAAGCCTTTTTTACGATTTGATCGTAAATACTGGGTAGAAATGTCAAATTCAATGCTCATGGTGGTGATATTTTGTCATAATTAGCACTTTATGAATCACTAAATATTTAAGGGGAGAGAAATGCAGAAAGCTACATTTAAAGATAGGATTGATCAATTGGGAGATTTTTTAATTGAGACCTTTCATATTGTCGGCCTATTTGTTATAGGCGCAACCATTGTTTGGTCAGCAATCGGTGAATATCTTATTATCATGCAGCATGAGTCTGGATTTGCTTCCTTGAAGGATATTTTATTACTCTTTATTTATTTAGAGCTAGGTGCCATGACCGGTATTTATTTTAAAACGCATCGATTGCCTGTGATTTTCCTTATTTTTATCGCGATAACCGCTATTACACGCTTTATGGTGATTGATATGAAGGCACTAATGACTAGTGATAATCTTAACTTACTGATTATGGTGGTCTCTATTCTAATCCTAACTGTTGCTGCGGGCGTACTTAGATTTACTGAGAAAAAATACGACAATAAAGGTGAATGCTTTAAGTAAAGCTAAATGAATTTAAATACTAGAGGCGTTATTAATTACCTTTTATGGCCAGTTTCTGGTGTTTTTTATGCACTAAGTAAATTGCGTCGAGTGCTGTATCAACTAGGCGTTTTGTCTACGAATAAATTCCAAATACCTGTTGTTGTTGTTGGCAATATAACTGTTGGTGGCAGTGGCAAAACCCCGATTGTGCTTAAATTGGCCAGCTACTTAAAACAGCAGGGCAAGCGCGTAGGCGTGGTTTCTAGGGGTTATGGTGGTTCGCATACTGGCGATAGTTTGTTAGTTGAGCCAAGTACTGATGTTAAGTTATCAGGTGATGAACCGCTGTTGATTGCCACCCAAACAGGCTTGCCAGTGATGATTAATAAAAATCGCTCTCAGGCAGTTAAGGACTTAATTAGTCAACATCAAGTTGAGGTGGTTATTAGCGATGATGGCTTGCAGCATTATGCAATGGATAGGCAAGTTGAAATTGCAGTTGTAGATGGTAATAGGCGTTTTGGTAATGGTTTTTTCTTGCCTTCTGGCCCATTAAGAGAATCTCTCGGACGACTTAAACAAGTTGACTTTGTGATTAATAATGGTGGACTTTTTCCTGGGGAGATAAGCGCCCAAATAAAACCCATTGGTTTTGTTCACTTGGTTACCGGTGAAAGAAAACCTTTAGATTTCTTTAGCGATCAACCTGTACACGCAGTGGCTGGTATTGGCCATCCTCAGCGTTTTTTTCAAACGTTAAGCCAGTTAGATATTCAGCTACATGCGCATGAATTTAAAGATCACTATTCATATCAGTCAGCAGATTTAGAATTCGATGACAATCATCCGATAATCATGACTGCTAAAGATTGGGTAAAATGTAGGGAGTTTGCTAATAACAAGATGTATTACTTAGAAGTTGATCTTGATATTAGTGAGGATTTTTTAACCAATTTAGCAGCAAAAATATGATTGATGAAGCACTCTTAAAACTACTAGTTTGTCCAAAATCTAAAGCCCCTTTAAAACAAGTGGGTGATGAATTAATCTGCGAAGCGAGTGGTTTGGCCTATCCAATTGATGACGGTATTCCTGTTTTGCTTGAGGAAGAGGCGAGAAAGCTAGATTAATCCATGAACTTTAGCGTTATTATTCCGGCTCGTTATGCATCTAGTAGGCTGCCAGCGAAGCTTTTAAAAGATATCCATGGCAAGCCCTTGATTCAGCACACCTATGAGAATGCGCTAAAAAGTGGCGCTTCAGCGGTCATTATTGCAACTGATGATCAGCGTATCAAAACAGTGGCTGAAGGTTTTGGTGCGACAGTTTGCATGACTGATGAAAATCATACCTCAGGCACCGCCAGAATCTCAGAAGTACTAACCCAGCTTAATATCGATGATGATGAAATTGTGGTGAATGTTCAGGGTGATGAGCCCATGTTAAGTGCTAGTGTGATTGACCAGGTAGCGAATAACTTGAGCCAGAGTCAAATGCAAATGGCCACATTATGCGAGCAAGTTATTGATAAGACTCAGTACTTAGATCCAAATTGTGTCAAAGTGGTGTTTGATAAGTTTGGTAAAGCGTTATATTTTTCCCGCGCACCCATTCCCTATTTTAGAGAAGCGCAAGATTTTGATTTATCACTTTGCTACAAACACATTGGCATTTATGCCTATCGATCAGCTTTTATTAAGCAATATTTAAATATGGACAGCTCTCGATTTGAACAAGTTGAAAAACTCGAGCAACTCACCGTACTCAATGAAGGCTTCGGTGTTCATGTGGCTGTTGCTTGTGCGGATACAGGATTTGGGGTCGATACCCAAGCGGATTTAGACCAAGTGCGAGACGCCTTGGCAAAACAACAACCTTAAAGAAGAATAACTATGAACATTATTGACGGTAAACAAATTGCCCAAAACCTGCGCAATGATATTGCTCAACAAGTCAAGAAATTAGATCGCGCTCCCGGATTGGCAGTGATATTGGTGGGCGATGATCCAGCTTCTGCTGTATATGTTCGTAATAAAGACAACGCCTGTAAAGAAGTGGGTTTTTATTCAGAAAAAATAAACAAGCCTGCTGATATTACTCAAAAAGAGTTACTTGATGAGGTTGAGCGTTTAAATAATGATGATAAGATTGACGGCATTTTAGTGCAATTACCACTGCCTAAGCATTTGGATGCAAATTTAGTCATTGAGACTATTTCTCCTGAAAAGGACGTAGATGGCTTCCATAGTGAAAATATCGGCAAA
>NZ_CAXCCZ010000017.1:0-26336 GCF_963981275.1 uncultured Candidatus Thioglobus sp.
TATGCGATTTAGATAAGTGCCTTGATATGAATCAATATTCAAATAAAAGCAATGTTGACAGCTTTGCTGGTGTAGTTTTAAAGATTGGTAAAATTTTTATCGAGCGTGATATTAGTCGTGTATGCAGTCAGGCGTTTTAAAAAATGCACAATCCGAGCCAGTTACTGGGTCACAGTAGGTGCAAAGTTCATCGCCATTATCAAGCCTGATTTTTTTGTTATCCAATATAACACCGTCTTTTCTAAGTTCGGAAAGGGCTCTGGAGAAAGATTCTGGCTGCATACCTAAATAAGAGGCGGTGAGGGATTTTGAATAAGGCAGGGTAAAGGTGGCGTTAATTTTGGAGTGCACTAAATACCAGCCAACTTTTTCTTTGGCTGTTTTGAGTTGCAGCACCTCTGCACTTAGCATTAAGCTTTGAACGCTTTCGGCCAAAAACTGGACAATATTAAGTGAGAATTGATGATGAAGAGCCATGGCTTTGGCAACCGCCTCTTGTGGAAAGTAGAACAAAGTTGTGTTCTTAACAAAGTCCGCTGCTACGTTGTAATGGGGTGAAAAGTGCATTGGTGAAACCATGCCTTTTCTATCGACTATCTTTAAAACGATCTCATCGCCACGTTCATCAATTTTTGTTAACTTAAATAAACCATCAAAGTTAATGTATAAATTAGAGTGCTCTTTAGAGTTAAAGGCAACCACTTCACTTTTATGAAACTGCCTGACTTGCAATGTATCAAATAAAGGCTTAAGATCTTCTTTATTTAGATTGTTAAAAATTGGCAGATTGATCAAGTAATTATGGTATCGTTCGAGATGTTTTTTAGTTGGAATCATGAGCCGAATTGTAGCAGAGAAGTAAGCTTGTGGTGTAAATTATTTATGTTTTTCTTGATCCAAATCAAGGGTTTGAGGGTTATTGTTGATACAATTACAACCTCTCCCCGGGGTTTGTCGAAAGACCAACCCCACCCTATTAAATAAAATCCCTGTTGCACTGCCCAGGGATTTTTTATGAGTAAGTAATATGAGTTTGTTTGATTTAGTTTTAATTAAAAAATATGACCGTTCTGGGCCGAGGTACACCTCTTATCCAACGGCCAATAACTTTTCGACGTTCACTCAAGCTGATTATCAAAATCAGGTGACATTAAGCAATGATCGTCAAGGGCCGATTTCACTGTATTGCCATATTCCATTTTGCAATACAGTGTGTTTTTATTGTGGTTGTAATAAGGTTGTCACCAAAGACAAAACCAAAGCTGAACCTTACCTAGAGGCTTTATTTAAAGAAATTGACAAACAGGGCGAGCTTTTTGATTCTAAACGCCAAGTAGAGCAGATGCATTTTGGTGGCGGCACGCCAACTTTTTTATCAAACGAGCAGATTACACGTCTTAGTGAAAAGCTCCAGAGTGCTTTTAACTTTTCAAAAACAGGGGAGTATTCAATTGAAATCGATCCAAGAGGGGTTGATGAGAATACAATTAAAGCCTTAGCTAAAGCACGTTTTAACCGCATTAGCCTTGGCGTACAAGATTTTAATGCTGCCGTACAAAAGGCAGTTAACCGCATTCAAAGTTTTGAGCAAACCAAGTCAGTTATTGATCTTGCTCGAGAGAATGGCTTTAAATCAGTCAGCATTGATTTAATTTATGGACTGCCAAAACAGTCGGTTGAGACGTTTAAAACCACACTTGATCAGGTGAGCGAACTTAGGCCGGATCGAATTTCTTTGTTTAACTACGCACACTTGCCAGAGTTATTTAAGCCACAGCGACGGATTGATGTTTTTGAATTGCCAAGTGCAGATGAAAAATTGGCCATCTTTAAATATTCAATGGATTTTTTGCTTAAACAAGGCTATGTTTATATTGGCATGGATCATTTTGCCCTACCTGAAGATCCATTGGCAATTGCACAACAACAAGGGCATTTATATCGAAATTTTCAGGGTTATTCCACTCATGCTGATTGTGATATTGTTGGTCTAGGATTGAGTTCTATTGGTCAAGTTGGTGACAGTTTTTCGCAGAATGAAAAAAATCTTGAGCAGTATTATCAGCGCATTGAGGCTGGTGAGTTGCCAGTGATTAAGGGTCAGACAATTAATGCAGACGATAAAATTAGGCGCGCGGTTATTATGGATTTAATTTGCCATTTTGGATTGGATTTTTCCAAGGTAGAGCGGGCCTTTGATATTAGCTTTAATGAGTACTTTGCAGATTCATTAATTGAGCTAAGTGAAATGCATGCCGATGGGCTTTTACAGCTTGATGAGCACTCAATCAAAGTGCAAGAAAAAGGCAAACTCTTGATTCGTAATATTTGCATGGTGTTTGATGCCTACTTAGCCAGTAGTAAAACTCAATTTTCTAAAACTATCTAATAACGTCGAAGTCGGCGTCTAGATCTAATACAAAAGTATTTTTATTCAGTTTAGGGTTGAGCATTAGTGCGCTAAAAATCACTTGAATTTTTTGCCCCAACGGGTTTGTTAGCTTAAGAGTGCTAAGCTTGTTGTTACGAAAGCCAAAGCTTAGCTGATTATCTTGATTGGTTTTGTACCAGTTAATATTTGATTCGGTGTGATCGTATTGGGGCAAATTTTCAAGCTGTTCTGGGCGATTAATAAGCCAATATAAAGGTGTATTTTTGAGATCGCCCATGTCACGTTGACTGGCTTGCTCCAGCTCCGTATCAATAAACCATAATTCATGATTATTTAACAGCAGGGTTTGCTCAATTGGCGTATCCGTTTGCCAAATAAAAGAGGCCGGGCGTTTAAAATATAGATGACCAGAAGTCTCGGTTAACAGTCTGTTTGAGTCATCGTAAGTTTGTTGGGTAAAGCCTGAACTTAGTGTTTCAAACGAATTAAAAAAATCACTAAATTCAGTATCAGCTGTGACTGTACTGGAAAAACAGACGGCCAGTACAATTAGAAAGTTAGTCATTCGTATTGATCGGCTCTGGGGCGAGTACCTGTCGATTACCCGCGCTGTTCATGGTGCTAACAACGCCTGCTGACTCCATATCTTCAATAATGCGTGCCGCTCGATTATAGCCAATGCGCATACGGCGCTGCAAACTTGAAATAGAAGCGCGACGTGATGAAGTGACAATTTGCACAGCTTCATCATACAGTGGGTCCGCCTCTCCACCCGCTGTTGAGGTTGTACCACCCGTACCTTCATGAGAGCCTTGGGATTCACTGTGTGCATTTAAAATGCCATCTAGGTAGTTGGTTTCTGAGCTTTCTTTCAAAAAATTGACCACGCGTAAAATCTCATCATCATCAACAAAGGCGCCGTGTACACGAGTGAGATGCGCCATGCCGGGGCTCATGTAAAGCATGTCGCCCATGCCTAGCAATTGTTCAGCGCCACCTTGATCGAGAATGGTGCGAGAATCTACTTTTGAAGAAACCTTGAAGGCAATACGTGTTGGTACGTTGGATTTGATAAGGCCAGTAATCACATCAACACTTGGGCGTTGAGTGGCAATAATAATATGAATACCAGCAGCACGTGCTTTTTGTGCTAAACGCACAATGAGAGCCTCAACACGCTTAGCTTTAGCACGGTCTTCCTGGGCCAGTGCGCCCAACATATCAGCATATTCATCAATCACGAGCATGATCAGTGGCAGCGCCTCTAGTTCGGCAGCGCTTTCTCCTTCTGCTGCAGTATTTTTATTAAAGCTTGGATCTAATAATGGCTCGCCTTTTTCTTTAGCTTTTTTCAATTTTTCATTAAAGCCATCAATATTACGCACGCCAAACTTAGCCAGCAATGAATAACGACGTTCCATTTCATTTACACACCACCAAAGTGCTGAAGCCGCTTCATTCATGTCGGTCACAACAGGGGTTAGTAAGTGCGGAATATCTGCATAAATTGCCAGTTCGACAATTTTAGGATCGATCATGATAATGCGCACCTCGTCCGGCTTGGCCTTATAAAGTACGCTTAAAATCATCGCATTTAAACCAACCGATTTACCCATTCCTGTAGCGCCAGCTACCAGTAAGTGAGGCATTTTTGCCAAGTTGGCAACAATAGGGTTGCCATTAATATCTTTACCTAGACCCATAGAAAGTGTTGAACTTGATTTGGCAAAGGCTTCAGAGGCGAGCACTTCTTTAAGGCTGATCATTTCACGCACCTCATTAGGAATTTCTAGCCCAATAACAGGTTTTCCAGGAATAACATCAACAATACGCACACTTTCAACTAACAGGGCGCGAGCTAAATCCTTATTAAGGTTCATGATTTGTGACACTTTAACGCCAGGCGCCAAAGACAGCTCAAATTGGGTTACTACTGGCCCTGGTGTTACAGTGGTGATGGTGACATCAAAGCCAAAATCCTTAAGCTTTACTTCAACTTGTCGAGACATGTCTTCCAGTACTTGTTCAGAAAACCCGCTGGTATTATTGGCGGGCTCATCTAGCAAGTCTAGGCTAGGCAATCCAGCCACTGTTGCAGTATTGAATAGATTTGAAGAGGTGGGTTTTTTGATTTTTTTAACTTTAGCTGCTTTCACTTTAGCAACTACACTTGGCTTAATTGTTGGCTTAGGCGTGATTTTAATCTTCTCTTGTTGATTGAGTTTTGATTTGGCACGCTGTTGTTGAATTTTGGCAAAAAAGACACCCAGAGTGCTGCTAGTAGAAGAGAAAATATTAATCCAAGAAGTACTAGCAACAATACTAAAGCTCACCATCATAATGCCTAGATAGACAATGAGCGAAGCACTCCCAAATAGCACGCCAAAATAGTCATGCATGCTAACCCCTAAGTAACCGCCAGAGGCTCCAGTATTTGTGAAATTCTGAGCAAGAAAGGCACTACTAAAGGCAATTAAAATAAGCAGTGCAAAGTTGCGAATCAAGATCATTAACTTGGGTGGCTTGGGCTGTTCTGCATTTTTATGTACACACCAGCCAAACCAGGCTAATGAAATCGGAATAATATAAGCGCTAAAGCCAAGAATAGATAAAGAGATGTCACTTAAATAAGCACCAAAAATGCCAGCTAAATTGGCAACGGATGCATCAAGCGCCACATCACCAGACCAGGGGTTTTCATGCGGAGAGTGGGTGAGCAATGCCGATAAATAAATAAGTCCAATAGCGCCCAGTACGATGAATAGTATCTCGCTACTGGCTTTTGTACGTGGACTTTGTCGGTTTTTTTTGGCTTTAATTGAGGTATTTTTTTTCAAGGAGATTTGCGCTTGCTTTATAATGTTTAAATCTAAAAGACTGATTTTGGTCTGGCTATAAGTATAAAGGATTGAAGCATAAATGAGTGAAAATAAACATTGTAAGGTATTGATTGTAGGCTCGGGTCCTGCGGGTTATTCAGCGGCAGTTTACGCTGCGCGTGCAAATTTAAACCCAGTCATGGTGAGTGGCATGGAGCAAGGTGGTCAGCTAATGACAACCACTGAGGTGGATAACTGGCCAGGTGACGATGCAGGTGTTCAAGGTCCAGACTTAATGGAGCGTATGAAAAAACACGCTGAACGCTTTAACACTGAAATTATTAATGATTACATTACCTCGGTTGATTTTACAAAGCGTCCATTTACTTTGACTGGTGGTGCTATCACGTATACAGCAGATTCAGTTATTATTGCCACTGGTGCATCAGCACGATACTTGGGCCTGGAATCTGAAGAGGCTTTTAAAGGTAAAGGTGTGTCGGCTTGTGCAACTTGTGATGGATTTTTCTATCGAGGTCAAAAGGTTGCGGTTGTTGGTGGTGGTAACACCGCTGTTGAAGAGGCGCTATTTCTATCTAATATCGCTGATCATGTTACGATTGTTCATCGCGGTGAAAAATTCTCCAGTGAAAAAATTCTTTCTGACCAGCTGATTGAAAAGTCAAAAACCGGCAACATCACTATTGAATACAATCAAAATTTAGACGAAGTTCTAGGCGATAATATGGGTGTTACTGGATTACGCTTAAAAAGTAATGATGGTAACACTAAAGAGATTGATGTACACGGCGTGTTTATTGCCATCGGCCACACACCAAATACCGGTATTTTCGAAGGCCATCTTGATATGAATCATGGCTATTTACAAGTTCAGAGCGGCACACAAGGTAATGCAACACAAACTTCAGTTGAAGGCGTATTCGCAGCGGGCGATGTGGCAGACCATATTTATCGTCAGGCAATCACCTCTGCTGGCTCTGGCTGTATGGCGGCTTTAGATGCTGAGAGATTTTTAGGCGAATAGTTTTTATTAAGAGTTAGATTTTTTGGTATAATTCTGACTTTTACGGCCGCATAGCTCAGTTGGTAGAGCAAGGGATTGAAAATCCCTGTGTCCCTAGTTCAATTCTAGGTGCGGCCACCATATTTCATAAAAAAGCGCACTTTGATGCGCTTTTTTATTGTCTTGAGAAGGGTCATTACGCAACAAGACTTACGCTTCAAGCCCAAAAAACATTAAATTTGACCGATTGTGCTGTTGTCAGATTATCTATATTAGTAAATTATAATATTATTAACTTGACATATTATGTTTTCGTGATATAATAGTTCACATGTCGACACTCTCCCCCAAGAATTATTCTCTCCTCAAGAGATAAGGTGTCGGCATACTAATTTAACTGAGACAAACATTATGAAAACAATCTTAAACATTCTTGCTATGACACTATTATCAGCCAATGCTTTTGCTGATATGTCAACGCCTTATGGTGTGTTTAATCCGTTAGCCATGTTTGAAAATTCAGTACATAAAAAAACACACCTAGCGAATTCTGCATTCTACAACTATGGTAATCGAGGCTATGATTTTGTGGTTGATAACGCACCTGCGTTAGCACCAACATTGCCAACGCAGGTGGCAAGACTAGATCGTTAAGCGCTAGTAGACAACTGCTGCGTTAATCGCAACCGTGCTAGGCATGACTAGCAAATCACTTTTAACACGAATATCGAGATGATCTTTTTCTGGTTTGTTTAGCATTCTAGCAGTGAAAGTGTTGTCGTTAAAAGAGAGTTTGACTCGATAGCCTTTTAACACTTTGGCTGTTTTTTTCTGATAACTCATATTCCAACAATTACGAGCACCAGAAGCACAGGGCGCTGTTACCTTCTCTAGGGTGTAATTCATGTAAATTGGCTCTACATTGACAACATTTGCTTGAATGATTTCAGTATTGTGCATAGTAGCAGTAGCACTACCGATTAAAGCTGTAAACAGAGCGATAATGGTAACAATTTTTTGAATAGGGAGTTGCATTAATTACTTGGCCTTTTTTAAAATAAATTATAAAGTATATTATATTTTTCTAATATTATGGTATAATAATAATTAGAAGATCATTATTCTCTCCCCCGAGATATATTTAATGATTTTCTATTAGGTAGTCGTTTTTTTTATTCTCCTCAAGTTTAGTTAGGCGGCTACCTCCTCCTCAAGATTTAATCCCCTTATGGGTGTGCCATGATATACACTTGCAACAGCTTTGCAACACTATCATTAGGGCATAATTTTATGATATTGTTATATTATCAGTACCTAAAGTTTTTAAACGTACGCAGCAGCAGCGTTTTAGGCGATTAGTGCAGTGTTTCTGTGCTGATATAGTCTTGCTTAGAAGGCTGTAAAGTCTCCTGAATTAGCAGGGTTCCCATGCGTACAAACTCGATAATTTCATTAAGATCCTGTGCGTTTTGCTCGGTATCGAGAACGTCAGCATCAAGCTTTGAAATTTCAGAAAGATCTTTAATCATTTCTAACGCATCTTCATCGGTAGTTGAAACCTTTTGCAAGCCTAATCCGACCAAATAACCTTGGCACCATTCGATCAGAGTGTTAGCTTGTTCGCCCAGTCTTGAGTCTTCATCAGCAATTAATAGTTGAAAATCAAGGGTGGCGTCATTTAGTTGGGATAGTGTTTCATTAAATATTTGCGCCAATCCTTCATGAGCAGATTTTTCATTAAGATTGTCCAGGTCGATACTCACCAGTACTTCATTAAGCCAATCATCTAGACTTAGGTCAGGCTTAACGCAGGCAAAGCCGCATAATATGCCGTGCGCACTGGAGATGGTGTCGTCGGTATTGAGATGGTGCAAGGTGGATTTAAAGGTGTCGTAATCTAATGGGTTATTCATGAGTTTTGAGCTAATGTTTGCATAACAGCCATGCGCACTGCAATACCGTTAGTGACTTGTTGCAAAATAATGGATTGTGAACAATCGGCAACCGTGGAGTCGATCTCAACACCTCGGTTGATTGGCCCTGGATGCATAACTAGGCAGTCTTTTTTGGCTAGTGCTAAGCGTTCTGGTGTAAGGCCGTAATGGTCAAAATATTCTTGTTCATTAGGAATGTCAGCTTCAATCATGCGCTCTTTTTGTAGGCGTAGAACAATAATAACATCACAATCTTTGAGCCCGATATCGATATTATCAAAACATTTAACCGCCTCACAGCGGCTTGAATCATGCTGTAAGCCTTCAGGGGCAATGAGTCGAATATCGGTTGTTCCTAGCATTTTAAGCGCTTGAATATCTGAGTGAGCAACCCTAGAGTGGGTAATGTCACCAACAATAGCGACTGATAAATTCTTGAAGTTTTGTTTATGTTGACGAATGCTAAGCATGTCTAATAAAGCTTGCGTTGGATGAGCGTTAATACCATCGCCCGCATTAAGAATTGACACGCCTTCTAGGTGTTGAGCAACATGATGCGGCAGACCTGATTGTTTGTGACGTATGATAAACATATCAATTTGCATGGCTTTGAGCGTATGCATGGTGTCCATCAAGGCTTCGTTTTTCTTTAATGCTGAGTTGGCTAAATCAACGTTAATGACATTAGCACTGCTACGCATCGCTGCAATTTCAAAAGTATTTCTGGTTCTGGTTGATGGCTCAAAAAATAAGTTAGCAACCGACATATCATCCAAAGCTTTTGATTTTTTAAGTCTGCCTTTGTTGTCAATCAGACTATCGGCCTTATCAAGAATATCAATTAAGTAGGATTTGGGTAGATTTTCAAGGCCTAAAAGATGGATTAACTTGCCAGAGTCGTCCAGCTGGGATTGGTTGCTAATCAAATCTTTTTTCATGAATCTCCTAACCAGGTTTGTAATATCAGCGCTGCTGAGAGTTTGTCCACCTCACCACGGCTTGCGTTTTTGTGATGGTGGTTATATTTTAATTGTTTTTTGGCTTCGTTTGATGATAAATACTCATCCACAAAAACCGTGTCAATATTGTATCTTGCGCTGAGTTTACGGCCAAAAGATTTGGCAATAAAAGTCATCTCCTGTTCTTTGCCATCTTGATCATACGGTACGCCAACAATAAATAAATCAGCCGTATGCTGGGTGATAATGTTGTCAAATCCTACCCAGTTGGTGGCGCCATTTTTATGGTGTGAGACAACATCAAGGCCAGCGGCTTGCGAGGTTAGGCTGTTGGCAATAGCAACGCCAGTGCGCTTGGTGCCAACATCAAAGCCTAGGTATGTTTTGATATTCATTTGAGTTGCTGTAAGAGTTGATAGCCCACGTAGCCATCAATTGGCTGTTTGTGGGCGCGTTGGTATTCACGTACTGCATTGCGTGTTTTGGGGCCTGATATGCCATCCGGCTCCCCTGTGTCAAATCCAAGTTGGTTTAGCGTGGTTTGTATGTGCATAATATTGTCACGACTTAGAGAAGGCTCTTTAATGGGGGTTGCATATAATTTACTGGTGCCGGCTAATCTGTCGGATAAATGACCTACAGACAGAGCGTACAAAATAGAATGGTTCCAGCGCAAAATTGCACGAAAATTTTGATAAGCTAAAAAAGCGGGCCCTTGATAACCCATGGGTAATATCAGTGAGGCACTCATGGTGGATTTGGGTAGTGATTGGCCGTTGGCTGTTTTTACTCCCAAGGCGCGCCATTCATTAACTGTTTTTTTAACACTGAGTGTTGCCAATTGGTAATCAAAAGAAGATGGAATGCTAACTTCTCTACCCCATCGTTGTCCTCGTTTCCAGCCGATTTTTTGTAAGAAGTTAGCTGCACTAGCAAAGATGTCCTGGGTGTTATCCCATAGACCAATTTTTCCATCTTTATCAGCATCTACGCCGTAAGCTGCAACATTGGTTGGCATAAATTGAACATTGCCCATTGCTCCCGCCCAAGAGCCTTTGGCATCAGCTGGAATCTTATCGTCATCAATTAGTTTTAATAGTGTTAATAGTTGTTGAGTAAAAAATGCTCGGCGTCGCTGGTCATAGCTAAGTGTGGCTAGAGATCGAACCAGGCTTAAGTTGCCCATATAACTACCATAGTTGGTTTCTAATCCCCAAAAGGCGACAACAATATGAGGCGGAACGCCATAGTGTTGGTAGTTTTCCTGCAGTGTTTTTTGATGTAGTTTAAGTTTTTGAGCGCCCTTATTAAGGCGATACTCGCTAACTCTAGAGCCTAAATAGCGCCAAAAATTTTGGCTAAACTCAGCCTGGGTTTGATCCAGTTTGATTACTTTTGGGTTGGGTGTTAGTCCTAAAAAGGCTTGGTCAAGTGTGGCGTCAGAGATGCCCTGAGCAGTCGCTTGTTGGCGAATATCCAGCAAGAATTCTTTAAAGCTTTGGCTCTCAGGCACGAGTTTTGGTGCTAGGGTATCATTGGCAAATACCGAGTAAGAGAATAACAAGCAAATAAGCAATCTAAACATGACAAAATTATAATGCCTAAGCTGTTCACTATCCTTGTCTTTTTAGGGCTAAGTGCTTGCCAGTCTGCCGATCAAAATGATGAAGTTGAAGGGCGTACTATGGGGACAAGCTATAGTATTAAAGCTCAGACTATCAAGATTGATCAGCATCAGATTGATCAGCGCTTGAAGCAAATTAACCAAATTTTTTCTAGCTGGGATCAAAATTCAGAGCTGTCCGCATTAAATCGTCAACCCGTTGGGGGAGTGGCGGATATCTCAACTGACATGTCCTTTGTCTTGAGTGAGGCAGTTAGTTTACATGGTCAAACAAGTGGTTTTTTTAATCCTGGAATGGGTCAACTTATTGATGTGTGGGGTTTTGGAGTGGCTGATGTTAAGCATAAGCCCAGTCGATCAGAGATTGCTAAAGCATTAAACAACTCCCTTATTGAGCAATTAAAGTTAAGCAAATTAAAACTTGAAAAAAGTGCAGACATACAGCTTAATTTATCAGCTATTGCCAAGGGCTACGCTGTGGACGAAATTGCTAAAATATTGAATAATCAGCAGGGCGAGCGGTTTATGGTGGAAATTGGGGGGGAGATTAAAGTTAAAGGAAGCTGGTCAATTGGTATTGAGGCGCCTGTAGGTCAGCCGGCTATTGCTATTAATTTGGTTGATGAGTCTATTGCAACTTCGGGAAATTATCGTCAATATTTTGTTTGGCAGGGTAGGCGCTATGCACATATTTTGGATCCGCATACGGGGCTACCAGTTGACAGCGATCTATTTTCAGCAAGTGTGATCCATAAAAGCAATATGTTGGCGGATGCCTATGCAACAGCAATGATGGCAATGGGCAGTGTTAAGGCCGCTAAAATGGCACGACAACTAAAGCTTAAAACGGTATTAATTTTAAATAAATGTGGTGACCCTTGCTTGTCACAAAATATTATAAAGATTGGATTATGACACCACTTGCAGAAACACTCAGGCCTAAGGATTTGCAAGATTTTTGTGCGCAATCTCACCTATTAAACGATACTCATCCGCTTAAGCAAGCCATTAATAATAAGCAGCTGCATTCAATGATCTTGTGGGGGCCGTCAGGTGTTGGAAAAACCACCTTAGCACGCATTATGTGCGCTCAAATTGAGGGTTATTTTGTGCAATTGAGCGCAGTATTGGATGGCGTTAAGGAGCTTAGAGTAGTCATTGAAAATGCTAAGAAATATCAAAATATAGGTCAACCAACTGTATTGTTTGTGGACGAAATACATCGCTTTAATAAAGCACAACAAGATGCGTTTTTGCCACATATTGAGTCCGGACTGATTACCTTAATTGGCGCTACAACTGAAAATCCTTCGTTTGAGCTTAATCGAGCATTGCTTTCGCGCGTGAGTGTGTATGTGCTTGAAGCGCTTGATGAAATCGGTTTAACGCAAATATTACAACGCTGTTTGGTGCATCTGAATTTGACACTCGATCAACCTTCACAAGATAAAATTGTGGCTAGCAGTAGTGGCGATGCTAGACGCTTGATTAATAGTGTTGAAAAAATTGATCAGGCAAAACTAAGCCCCTTAAATGCACAAAGTATTGGTCAATTTTTACAAGATAAAGTAGCCAGCTTTGATAAGGGTGGCGATATTTTTTATCAGCAATTATCGGCTTTTCATAAGTCGGTGCGCGGATCTTCGCCTGATGGGGCGCTATACTGGATGGCGAGAATGCTGGTAAGCGGTTGTGACCCAAAGACGATAGCCAGACGATTGCTTGCGATTGCCTCAGAGGATATTGGTAACGCTGATCCAAGGGCGCTTGAGATTTCTCTAAATGCTTGGGATGTATACGATCGTTTGGGGGATAAAGAGGGTAATCGAGCCATTGCGCAGGCAGTAGTTTATTGCGCTGTTGCGCCCAAATCTAATGCGCTTTATAAGGCTTTTAATCAAGCCATGGCCGAGGCTAAAGCAACTGGTGATTTGCCAGTACCAAAGCACCTGTGTAATGCACCAACAGAACTGATGAGTGATTTAGGCTACGGACAAGGGTATCGCTATGCCCATGATGAAATAGACGGCATTAGCCATGGTCAAACTTATTTTCCAGAGGGTTTAGGTGAGCTGTGTTATTATCAGCCAACCAATCGCGGGTTAGAGATTAAAATTGCAGAAAAATTGAAAAAAATACGAGGAGAATTATGACGCTATTACCTACTGTTTTAGCCATCGGTACCGGTGCTACCATAGGCGCTACTATGCGTTACTACCTAACTCAGTTTATGAATGCCACAATGGGCTCAGCCTTTCCTTATGGCACCTTAAGTGCCAACATTATCGGCTCTTTTTTAGCAGGCATTTTGGTGGTAATTGTTATAGAAAAAGCAGCCTTAAGCGAGGTTTATAGATTGATGCTGCTAATTGGCTTAACTGGCTCTTTGACAACCATGTCAACCTTGTCTTGGGAATCTGTTGAAATGATTAGCCTGGGGCATTACGGACAGGCTGCAATTAATATTTTATTGAACGTTTTTTTATCGTTAACAGCAGCAGGCGTAGGCGTTGCGTTAACCCGATATTTTTTGCCTAATTAGAAACATTTTGATTTAACCTCTCTTCAATGGCATCGAATAAGGTGGCGGCAATATTAAGATTAAATTGAGTGTCCAGCTCACGAATGCAAGTTGGACTAGTGACATTGATTTCAGTAATATAGTCGCCGATCACATCTAAGCCTACAAACATCAAGCCTTTGGCTTTGAGTGTGGGTGCAATTTGCTCGCATAGGTAGCGATCTCTATCACTTAGTGGTTGTCCAACACCGGTGGCACCGGCCGCTAAATTACCTTTAAAACTGCCTTCAGCCGGCATGCGCGCTAGTGCGTAGTCAATTGGCTTGCCATTAATGAGTAAAATGCGCTTATCTCCTTGGGAGATTTCACTTAAGAACTCTTGAGCCATGATCGGTGTGCTGCCTTGATGTGTAAGGTAGCCTAATACTTCAGTAATGTTATCATCGCCCTGTTCAAGCTTAAAGATATCTTTCCCACCCATGCCATCTAAGGGTTTTACGACACTAATACCTCGTTTTTTAATGAATTTTTTTATTTGCTCCTGGTTACTGCTGACCAGTGTTTTAGCAATACAATGTGGAAAATTAAGTGCAAATAACTTTTCATTAGCGTCGCGTAAAGATTGCGGCTTATTAACAACTAATACTCCATCTTTTTCAGCCTGCTCTAAGAAGTAGGTAGCATAAATGTAATTCATATCAAAAGGTGGGTCTTTACGCATGAGAATGACGTCAAAGTCTTGAAGTGAGCACTCAACTTGGTCTTGTTTTTCATACCAATGCTGAGTATCGTCAAATACTTGGGTTTTGCTACAAGTGGCAAATACTTCGCCATTCTGTGCAAATAAATGATGTGCATCAAAGGTATAAATTTCCCAATTTCTCTTGGTAGCCTCAAGCATCATGGCAAAAGAAGAGTCTTTGTAAGATTTAATATTGTTGATGTCATCCATCAACACAGCGATTTTAATTGGCTTCATGGTGCTTATTATAGTTTATCTAAGCCTGGTTTTTCAAAGCTTGATTTAAGCCGTTGATAAATCATAAAAAATGTGTACAATAAGTTTTTGAGGAGAGATAAAAAATTGGCTTACACAACCCTAACACTAGAACACCCAAAAACTAAAGAGACTAAAATTGCCCCCGTTGGCTTTTCTTGGACGTCTTTATGTTTGTTCTTTTGCCCTGCAATTTATCGACGTGATTGGAAGTCTTTTGCGCTGATGTTCCCCTTGTGTATATTGACCTTAGGCCTTGCTAACATCATGTTTTTCTTTACCTATAATCGATTGTATGTCAAGCATTTACTTTCTCAAGGGTACGAAATAACAGTGCACGGCGTGGGTAGTGTTAGCCAATCTCACTTATAGTATTATTCTAGAATAAGTAAAAATAGACTAGACAAACACTTAATAACAGCGTATCATCTCGCCACTTTAGTGCGGGGTGGAGCAGTTCGGTAGCTCGTCGGGCTCATAACCCGAAGGTCATAGGTTCAAATCCTGTCCCCGCTACCAAATCAAGTCTTTTTTGGTTATTTATAATCATTAAAGCAAGCAAAGACCCCCTTTTTAGGGGGTTTTTGTTATGTAATAAAAAGTGATTTAGTAGTAGTTATATTGGCAAACAAGCCAAGACTTTAGTTACCTAGATAAAAATGTTTAACAATAATTAACGGCAAAAGATAAATGGCAAAAATGACCGACAAAATTACTGATTTAATAAACCCTGTGCTTGAAGACATGGGTTATGAGTTGGTGGGTGTTGAATATGTTGCTAGCGGTAAGCACAGTACTTTGCGTGTTTTTATTGATACAGATAACGGCATCGGTATTGAGGACTGTGAAAAAGTATCACACCAGCTTAGTGCTATTTTTGATGTTGAAGATCCAATTACCAATCAATATAATTTAGAGGTGTCATCACCCGGTATTGAGAGGCCGTTGTTTCATATTGGGCATTATCAGCGTTTTTTAGGCAACGATATTACGTTGCGTTTGGTTAGGCCACTTAATGGTCAGCGTAAATTTAAGGGCGCTATTGGCAGCGTTAGTGAATTAAATCACAGTATAGAACTGGTAACAGAATTAGGTCCAGTAACTTTGGACATTGATATGATTGAAAAAGCGAACTTGGTCGCTGACTTTTAGGAGAAAAACATGGACGGTAAAGAATTATTTTTAATAGTTGAGGCAATCTCTAATGAAAAAAACATCTCAAAAGAGGATGTTTTTGAATCATTAGAAGAGGCTTTGGCTGTTGCGACCAAAAAACGTAAAGAGATTGACGCCCACGTTGAAATTGACCGTAAAACCGGAGAGTTTCATACATTCAGACAATGGATGGTTATCGATGATAAAGAAAATTTTGTTGATGATGATGGCACGCCGTTTGATTCAGAACTACATATTTATGAGAAAGATGCTAATGGCGTAGCAGTAGATGATTTTGTGCGTGAGCCGATCGAAACAGAAGAGTTTGGCCGTATTGCAGCACAGATTGTTAAGCAAGTTATTATCCAAAAAGTGCGTGAAGCGGAAAGAGAGGTGATCGTTCATGACTACACTCAACGTGTGGGTGAAGTGATCATGGTTACGGTGAAGCGTGTTGATCGCGGTAATGTTTATGTTGACATGGGTGGCGTTGACGGCATGATCTCTAAGTTTGACCTAATTCCTAACGAATCAGTACGAAAAAATGACCGATTAAGAGCTTATATTAAAGAAGTTAAATCATCTGTACGTGGCGCGCAAATTTTCTTATCGCGCACAGTGCCAGAGATGATGATTCAGTTATTTGAAATGGAGGTGCCAGAAATTTCAGAAGGCGTGATTGAAATTATGGGTGGTGCGAGAGATCCAGGACTACGCTCAAAACTTGCGGTTAAAGCAAAGGACAAGCGCCTAGATCCAATTGGATCTTGTATTGGTATGCGTGGCGCACGTGTTCAGGCGGTTTCAAATGAGCTGAACGGTGAGCGTGTTGACATTATCTTATGGGATGAAGATCCTGCGCAATTTGTCATTAATGCAATGGCACCAGCAGAGGTAAGTTCGATTGTTGTTGATGAAGATCGAAATGCAATGGATATTGCAGTTGAAGAAGATCAACTGGCTTTAGCGATTGGTCGTGGTGGTCAGAATATCAAACTAGCAGCGCGTTTAACGGGCTGGAAATTGAATGTTATGTCAACGACAGATGCAGATGAAAAGCAAGCTGAAGAGACTCAAAAAGCAAGCGGTAAACTCGCTGATAAGCTTGGTGTTGATAGTGAAGTAGCTAGTGTACTATTAGAAGAAGGCTTTGCCAGTGTTAGCGACATCGCAGATGCAGATGGTGCAGTGTTGGAAAGTATCGAAGAATTTGATGCCACAATGGTTGAGGAATTACAAGAGCGTGCTGCAGATGCACAGTTAGTGCAAGCGTTAGGTGATGCTGATGCATCTGAGGCATTAATGAGTGTTGAAGGCGTTGATGCCGATCTAGCTGATGCTTTAATTGAAGCAGAGATAGCAACCGTTGACGATTTGGCAGAATTATCTATTGATGAGCTGCTAGAGATTCAAGTTATGGACAAAGAAAAAGCCTCAGGTGTTATCATGACAGCAAGAGAAAACGAAGGATGGTTTGATTAAGAACGATAGTTAGTAAGAAGCGTTCATTTAATCATTATAAAAACAGGCAAGCATTATGGCACATACAGTTGAAACATTATCCAAACTACTGAAAAAAACACCCGATGAAGTAATCACTATTCTTACCAATGCCGGTATTAAAGGCAAGCAGGCAGATTCTAGCATTTCTGCTGAGGAAAGAAAGATTCTAATGGGTAGCTTGTCGCAGCGATCTTCGAGCAAATCAAGCATGTCGGTTTCACGTAAACCTAGTAGCAAAACCACGAGCAATACAGGCGGTGGAGTTAAGGTACAAGTTAAGAAAAAACGGGTTAAGGCAGTGGCTGCTGTTGAAGCAGAAACTGGTGTTAATGAAGCGGCATTAGCAGCACAAGCGGCACTTGATGCAGGGCGTGACGCGGATGAAAAGTTATTAGCACAAGATGCAAAACGTTTAGAAATGATTCGCTTACAACAAGAGCAAGTCGAAGCATTAAAAACACAAAAAGAGGCGGCTAACAAGCAGCAGGAAGTTGTTAAAACAGAAGAAAAGCCAGTCCAGAAAGCCAAAGAAGAGAAGCCGGTAGAAAAGACAACAGAAGAGAAAAAGCCTCAGCGTTTGCGTAATACAGCAAATAATAAAGCGCCTGGACGCAAGCAATTGCACGTTGCTAGACACAATCCGAACCGAAAACTGAAGAAGAAAGATAGAACTCGATTAAGCCAAAAAACTCAGGAAGAGCAAGCACAGCACGGTTTTCAAAAGCCAGTTGAAAAGGTTATGCACGACATTGCCGTTCCAGAAACTATTAAAGTGAGTGATCTGGCTCAAAAAATGACCACCAAGGCTGGTGAAGTACTGAAAGTGTTAATGGGCATGGGTGTGATGGCCACTTTGAATGATGTTATTGATCAAGACACCGCTTTGCTGGTTGTTGAAGAAATGGGTCACAAAGGTGTTGCGAGTGTTGAAGAGACAATTGAAGACACACTGATTGAAAAGTCAAAGCCAACAGGCAATGAAAGCCTTAGACCACCAGTGGTTGCTATTATGGGCCACGTTGATCATGGTAAGACATCATTACTTGACTATATTCGTAAAGCCAAAGTAGCCGATGGTGAAGCGGGCGGTATTACTCAGCATATTGGCTCGTACCAAGTTGATACGGACAATGGCAAGATTACTTTTATTGATACTCCGGGACACGCGGCATTTTCAAAAATGCGTTTACGCGGTGCTAATGCGACTGATATTATTATTTTGGTTGTGGCTGCGGACGACGGCGTTATGCCACAAACTATCGAATCAATTAAGCACTCTAAAAAGGCCGGTGTTCCGGTTATTGTTGCGATCAATAAGATCGACAAAGAGGGTGCAGATCTAGATAAGATTAAGCAGGTGTTATCAACACATGACGTGATTTCAGAAGATTGGGGTGGCGATGTGATGATGGTGCCAGTATCTGCTCATACCGGTGAAGGTATTGATGCACTACTTGAGGCAATTACATTAACGGCTGAAGTGTTAGAATTTTCAGCAGTTGTTAAAGGCCCTGCAAACGGTATTGTATTGGAAGCTCGTTTAGAAAAAGGTCGTGGTAAAGTAACCACCATCTTAGTACAATCAGGCACTTTAAAGAAAGGCGACATTATGATTGCCGGCCTAGAGTATGGCAAGGTTAAGCAAATTGTTAACGACCAAGGCAAGGTGCTTAAAGAAGCTGGCCCATCATCCCCAGTTGAGGTGCTAGGCTTGTCTGGCGTACCAAATTCTGGTGATGAAGTGTTGGTGGTAGAAACTGAGCGTAAGGCGCGCGAAGTAGCTGACTTTAGAAAAGCTAAAGAACGCGAAGCAGAATTACAAAAACAACAAGCATCTAAAATGCAAGACTTCTTACAGAAAATGGAAGAAGGTGATGTGTCAACAGTTAACGTTTTACTTAAGTCTGATGTTCGTGGTTCGGCTCAAGCATTGGTTGAAGCGTTAGAAGAATTATCAACTGATGAGGTTAGAGTGAAGGTGGTCTCAAGTGGTGTGGGCGGTATTAATAATACTGACATTACCTTGGCAGCTACTTCAGGTGCGCTAGTACTTGGTTTTAACGTTCGTGCTGATGCAGTGGCACGCAAAACGGCTGATAGTGAAGGTGTACGTATTGAATACTACTCAATTATCTACAATTTAATTGACGATGTTAAAGCCATCATGAGTGGCTTATTAAGCCCAGCATTGAGTGAAAATATTATCGGTATCGCCAATGTGAAAGATGTCTTTAGATCACAAAAGCTTGGTGATATTGCCGGTTGTATGGTGCAAGAAGGCGTGGTTAGAAAAGACTCGCCAATTCGTGTATTGCGTGATAGCGTGGTTATTTTTGAAGGTGAGCTAGAATCTTTAAGACGCTTCAAAGACGATGTTAAAGAAGTTAAATCAGGTACTGAATGTGGTATCGGTGTTGCGGGCTATAACGATGTCCAGCCAGGTGACCAGATTGAAGTCTTTGAACGTGTTGAAACTGCACGTACTCTATAGCACCAATGGCACAACAGGACTCTTTTAGAATTCAAAGAATTAATGAGTTAGTTCGCCGAGAGTTGGTGACGTTGTTAAAAAATGAAACCAAGGATCCCAGACTGTCTAGCGTTGTAATTACTGATGTGCTAACCAGCCGTGATCTGAGTGCTGCCAAGGTGTACTATACCGCTTCAGAAGAGCATAAGGCCGAGGTAGATCCTTTGCTAAATAAAGCGGCAGGGTTTTTCCGTTCTCGCCTTTCAAAAACGGTTGATTTACGTCATACACCGGCACTAAGATTTATTTTTGATCCTGCACCTAATACTGGTGCAAGAATTGACGACCTACTCTCTAAACTATAACTCTAGCCATGTCACGGCGCAACCCTAAAGGCAGAGATATTAATGGCATTGTCTTATTAGATAAAGACACTGGCTTGAGTTCTAATGCCGCCTTACAAAAAGTTAAACGACTTTTTTTTGCCAAAAAAGCAGGCCATACAGGTAGTTTAGATCCACTAGCCAGCGGCATTTTGCCGATTTGTTTAGGTCAGGCAACCAAAGTAGCTCAGTTTTTGCTTGATGATGATAAGCGTTATTTTGTGCGTGGAAAATTAGGCGAAATAACAGATACGGGCGACTGCGAAGGAGTAGTTACAAAAACTCAAGAATATACTCATTTGGATGAGGCAATTATTAAGCAGGTAGCCATGAGCTTTGTTGGTGATATTTTGCAAGTGCCACCGATGTATTCAGCCCTTAAAAAAGATGGCCAGCCTTTGTATAAACTGGCCAGACAAGGAATAGAAATTGAACGCCCTGCGCGCCCAGTAACCATTCATGCAATTGAGTTTATCAGCTATGAAAAAGGCGTGGTTACGTTAGATGTTAGCTGTTCAAAGGGTACCTATATTCGTAGTTTGATTCAAGATATTGGTGATACATTAGGTTGTGGCGCACATGTTATTGAGCTTAGGCGCACAGGGTTTGCACATATCGATATCAGCAAAACGCTTAAATTTAGCGAGCTAGAAGCGCTTTCTAGCGATGATTATCAATCTCTAGATGCGCATATTTTTCCCAGTGAGGACATGCTGCCAAGTATTCAAAGCGTTACGCTAGTGGCACAGCAATCTATTGACATCAAATATGGACGAACCATTCAGTCAGACTTTAAAGGTGAGCAGCACACGGTTAAGCTATTTGATCTCGATCAACAGTTTTTAGGAATTGGGGAATTAACGCAAGACGGTGTCATTGCACCCAAACGCCTTTTTGTTTAATCTATAATTTAACGTATGAATACGGGAGATAACAAAAAAGACGCACTGGTCGGCTATGGATTCGATGAAGACCTGATGCGTAGCGTAAAAGGTGATGAAGGTCTCAAAGACAGCGTTTACAACCGAGAGAGAACTCAAAGTATTGTTGATGATAATATCGATGAACTAATGGACGTTGTGTTATTTTTGCTTTTATCAACAGGCATTTATCGAATTGTTATCGGCCTGAATAATGGCGAAATCAAAACTTCTTCTGTATTTGATCCATTTAATGTAGAGATTCATCTTGCGGAAGATTTATTGGTTTCAGATTATGTGTTTAATCACTTTGGCATGATTTCCTTAGATGAGAAAGAGGCCTTAATTAAGCGCTATTATCAAATGCTTGAGCATGATCATGCATTTGAGTATTTGTCTGAAGATTGGCAAGCGGCTTTTCATCAGCGCAATGAAAGCATGAAGCAATTGACGGATGAGAAAGAACTTAGATATATTGTTGAGAACATCCCAGAGTTGCGTAATTTGGACGGCTACTATTTGCGTTCAGCTGTAATTAATTTATTTAACTCCACCATTTCTATGTCGTTTAATTGCGACGGTACGCAGATTATGTCGCACAAGAAATTTAGAGAGTTTATCGAAGAATACGTATAGGAAAAAATATGAAAGTTTTAGTAATTGGCGCTGGTGGGCGTGAACACGCACTGGCTTGGCAATGTGCCAAATTTGACACTGTTGAAAAAGTTTTTGTTGCACCGGGTAATGCGGGTACTGAGTTAGAGACTAAGCTAACCAATGTTGATATCGGCGTTGAGGATATCGATGGACTTATTAAATTTGCCCAGGATAATCAAATTGATATCACCATTGTTGGTCCAGAGGCGCCACTCGTCATTGGTGTAGTTGATCAATTTCAAGCGCAAGGATTGGCTATTTTTGGCCCAACACAAAATGCATCACAACTAGAAGGTTCAAAAGCTTTTTGTAAAGATTTCCTAGAGCGCAACAACATTCCAACCGCTTATTACGATGTCTTTACCGAGGTTGAGCCTGCCATTGCTTACGTACAAGAAAAAGGCACGCCAATTGTTATTAAAGCTGATGGATTGGCTGCAGGAAAAGGCGTTATTATTGCCAATACTGAGCTTGAAGCGGTTGATGCTATTAATGACATGCTAGAGGGTAATCGCTTTGGTGAAGCGGGTTCTCGCGTGGTTATTGAAGAATTTTTAGTGGGCGAAGAGGCTAGCTTTATTGTGATGGTGGATGGTGAAAACATCTTGCCAATGGTCACTTCTCAAGATCATAAGGCGCGCGATAATGGCGACAAGGGTCCAAATACCGGTGGCATGGGCGCGTATTCACCTGCACCTATTGTAACGGATCAGATTTTTAAAGAGGTTATGCAGGGTGTTATTCGTCCAACGGTTGATGGCATGGCAGCAGAAGGTAATCCTTACACGGGATTTTTGTATGCAGGCTTAATGATTGACGACCAGGGAAACTCTAAAGTTTTGGAATACAACTGTCGCTTTGGTGATCCAGAAACTCAGCCAATTATGATGCGTTTGCAATCTAACTTGGCAGAGTTATGCTTACTAGCTACTCAAGAAAAACTGAATGAGGCTGACATTAAGTGGGATGCGCGTTCAGCCATGGGCGTGGTATTAGCAGCTAACGGCTACCCTGATGCTTATCCATCTGGAGAGGTTATTGGCTTGCCTGAAGACAGTGCCGAGGCGAAGGTTTTTCATGCAGGAACGAAAATGGATGGCAATAATGTTGTGAGCAGCGGTGGTCGTGTACTTTGTGCAACAGCACTTGGCAATGACACACTTGATGCACAAACAAATGCTTATGACTTATTGTCTAAGATTGATTGGAAAAATTCTTACTACCGAACAGATATCGGCTTTAAAGCCATCAAGTGATCGTTGTTGGGGTTGATGAAGCAGGCCGTGGCCCTTTAGTGGGTTCGGTTGTTGCCGGTGCGGTTGTATTGCCACCTAGCTTTGATCTACCCGAATTAACAGATTCTAAAAAACTTAGTGAGAAAAAACGCGAATCTTTATACGCTCTGATTACCCAGCAGTGCCAATGGGCAGTGGGACAATCTAGTGCCCAAGAAATAGATGAGATCAATATTTTGCAGGCCACTATGCTGGCCATGAAGCGTGCAGTGGAAAACCTAGGGCTTAAATATGATCAAGTTTTGGTCGATGGTAATCGCTGCCCTGATCTACATCATTGCACTGCAATTATTAAGGGAGATTTGACTGAGCCGGTTATTTCAGCAGCGTCTATTATTGCAAAGGTCACACGAGATCGACAAATGCAAGCCCTAGATCGACAGCATCCTCAGTACGGGTTTGCTAAGCACAAAGGCTACGGCACCAAAATACACTTAGCAGCGCTTAAACAACACGGTGCTATTAAAGCTGAGCACCGATTTTCATTCGCACCGATCAAAAGGCTGTCTTAGCTAAAAGGGCGTGCCTTCTGCATTATTACCACCCAAGGCTCTAAGCTCTTGTTTGAGTTTGGCCTTTTTTGCATCTAATGCGGCTTGCTGTTTTTTCAATTCTGCTTTTTTCTGTGCAGCCAACTCTCTTTGGTGGTCACGTTCAATTTCAGCAGCTGGGCGCGTTTTTAAGTAATCAAAACGCTTAACAATTTTGGTTGCCCATTTGGCTTTTTTAGCAGATTTAACTGCCTTATCTGCTTCACGTTGTGTGACTGCACCCATGAGATAAACTGTTTGACTTTCCGTCATGACACGAACCAACGTTGGGTGAAACACTTCTTGGTCGTGGAATAGAGTTTCAACCTGTGCAGTAATAGCAGCATCTTTTGAGCGGCTTAATAGCCCGCTATTTGGGCCAACGGTAATCTCGTTAAACACTTGTTTAATTTTCGGTTCTTGAATTTTTGCCTGTTGAATGGTGTAGTCACGCACAGCATGACTAGGCACTTCGCCAGTGATTAGTACACTTTTGTTATAGACCATAAAATTAAGATGTGCATCTTTTAGTGACACATCTTGGTTTGGCCAAGCCAACATTCTAAACATAATTGTTCTATCATCCAGCACTTCGCCCGCGCTGCGCCTATCATTTGTTGTGGTGATAATGGTGCTAATTGTTGAAGCCCCTTGAATGGCGGGTAGACACCCGGTCAGCATTAAGGAGTTGGCAATTAATATTGTAGCTAGTAGTAATTTTTTCATAAATAATCAGCCTTCAAAGGCATCTTTAATCCAGTTTATTGTAGGATATTTTAAATCAGATTCTAGACCAATAACATCGAACCGACAGATATATTCATCAAACTCATGCTGCTGCTGTAGATAGTGTTGCGCGGTGCGAATAATTTTTAATTGCTTGGCTCGATCAACAGATTCTACAGCCGATCCAAAGTGTGCATTGCGCCGATAACGAACTTCAACAAAAACCAGCACCTGAGTTTGTACATCTAGCATAATAAGATCTATTTCACCAACCTTGGTAAGATAATTTTGTTGAACAAGTGTCAGACCTTGCTGAGTTAGATATTCCAGCGCCACGTCTTCTGCCTGATTGCCAATTTGTCTTTTAATACTAAACATGATCGGAACGCTTTATATTGTTGCCACCCCTATTGGAAATCTTGATGATATCACGTTTAGAGCGGTCGATACCTTAAAGTCGGTTGATGTTATCTTAGCAGAAGATACGCGCCACTCTAAACGCCTGCTTAATCATTATGATCTTAAAACAGAACTACGCGCTTTTCACGAGCACAACGAAAAGCACAAAACTCAAGCGGTAATTGCTGAGCTGCTTGAGGGTAAGAATATGGCATTAATCAGTGATGCTGGCACACCTTTAATCAGCGATCCAGGCTATGTGCTTGTGCGCGAAGCTAAAAAGTCTGGAGTTGTAGTTTCGCCTATTCCAGGTGCAAGCGCCATGATCAGTGCCATGAGTGCAGCTGGCATTGCTAGTGACCAGTTTGGATTTTTTGGATTTTTACCCAACAAACAAACCGCCAGAATCAAAGCCATTCAAGCCATAGCGCACAGTGATCAGAGTGTTATTTTTTACGAATCACCCAAGCGAATTTTGGCTTGTGCCTACGACTTACAAAGTGTTTTGGGCGATGAGAGGATTGTGTGCTTTGCCAAAGAACTAACCAAATCTTTTGAAACCATCAACACCGACACCTTGCCTAATTTAATTAACTATCTAGAGGCAGATCCAGCGCACCAAAAAGGTGAGTTTGTTATTCTTATTTCCAGCATCGATAAAGACAATAAAGTCGCTGGTGAAGAGCAATTAGATACAATATTGCCCATTTTGCTCACAGAAATGGGCGCTTCAAAAGCCGCCAAGCTGGCCGCCAAAATCACGGGCATTGATAAAAAACATTGCTATCAAAGAGCTATTTTGGCTTCGTCTTAATCCTCTTCTACTGTGTTAGCTTCTAAAAAAGACTTAATCTCATAGCTACATCTATGTTCAATCGTCTTTTTTAGAAGCTGCCTTGCAGAAAAGAAAAATACTAGCCAAAAATTCTTTTAGAAACACCCTTGAGTTAAAATGATTAAATGAATTATTACACACGACATATTTTCTTTTGTAACAATGTGCGCAAAGACGGCAAAGCTTGCTGCTCGCAATTAGGCGCTAAAGAAATGTATCGCTACGCCAAAGACAAGTGTCGCGATGCAGGGCAAATGGGCGAGGGCAAAATTGGTATTAGCGAGTCACGCTGTTTAGGCAGGTGTGAGAATGGGCCGGTAGCAGTTGTGTATCCTGATAATGTCTGGTATCAATATATTGATGAAGAAGACATTGATGAAATCATCAATGAGCACTTGATTGCCGGGAAACCTGTTGAACGCTTACAGATTGATTAGTTTTTGATATAAATTACGTACTTTTTGCTCTAAATCGAAAATTTCCAAATTATTTTCAATCACGTCAATTGATAATTGATCAGCCAGTTTTAGCCTGTTTGAATGACTTGTTTGTGCAGAAATAAGTGTTTTTGCACTATTTTTGTCAATTTTTTCACGCTTTATTAGTCTTTTTAGCTGATTTTCCTCATTACACTCAACAATAATGGCTCTATCAAACAAATAAGCTAAGTTTTTCTCCACTAATAGTGGTATTTCAATAATAATAAGCTGTTTTTTGCAATTTTCTATCTCCATTTGCATTTTTTCCAATATTTTTGGATGCAAAATGTCTTCAATCAGCTGTTGATTGGCTTTATTTTTGAGCAAAATTTCTTGTAATATTTTGCGATTTAAGGTTTTATCGACAGTCAAAATATCATCGCCAAAGCAATCAACTAACTCGCTTAATCCTGCACTACCAGGCACAACTACTTGCCGAGAGAGTTCATCCAGGCTAATCACCTCAGCCCCAAGTTGCTCAAACAATTGGGCAACGTTAGATTTTCCGCAGGCGATTCCACCCGTAAGTGCTATTTTCATGGGCTTGATTTTATACCCCAAGGGCAGGCTTTGCGCTCAAATTTATGCATTAGCTATTGACAACTTACGTAAATCTATCGATAATACACGCTCTTTGGTTATGTAGCTCAGCTGGTTAGAGCACGGCATTCATAATGCCGGGGTCGGTGGTTCAAGTCCACCTATAACCACCAT
>NZ_CAXCCZ010000018.1:0-26000 GCF_963981275.1 uncultured Candidatus Thioglobus sp.
ACGGCGTGGAAGAGGCCATGAGCGCTGGTATGACAACCATGGCCATGGTTACCAGTAAATACAAACAAGCGATTAAAAACCACTTCGAGCCACATGCAGATATTGAATCCAGCATTAATGGCACAGCAAAATCAGCATTACTTGATGAAGTCAATCATGCCTCAGAGCAGTGTGACTTTACTTATATTGAGCAAGATCAAATGTTGGGGTTGGGTCACGCTATTTATACCGGCAAACCACTAATTGGTAATGATCCATTTGCAGTCATCCTGCCGGATGATTTGTGTACTAATAAGGGTGATTCTGTACTCACACAGATGACAAAGCTTTATCAGCAGCACCCAGATCACTGCATTGTGGCGATTGAAGAGGTGCCAATGACAGAAGTTGATAAGTACGGCGTGATTGATGGTGAGTTATTAGAGGATTCTGACGATGCTTATCGAGTTAAAAGCATGGTTGAAAAGCCCAGCCCAGAAGAAGCGCCAACTAATCTGGCTATTATCGGCAGATACATTCTCACCCCAGAAATTTTCAATGTACTCGAGAGCACAGCGCCTGATAAAAATGGAGAAATTCAAATCACCGATGCACTGATGACATTAGCCAAAGAAGGCAAGGTGATTGCTTATAAATTTCAAGGTGAGAGATTTGATTGTGGCAGTGTAAAAGGATTTGTGGCTGCTACCAATGCCTTTGCTAAAGTAGATGGTTTAATTTAATTATTCCACGGTGACTGATTTTGCTAAATTCCTGGGTTGATCGACATCAGTCCCTTTTATTAATGCCACGTGATAGCTTAAAAGCTGTAGCGGAATGGTAAAGATAATGGGCGCCGTGATTCTACCTAAATTGGTTGTTGTTGGCACAACGGTCATGCCTTTCATTGGGGATACTTCTGCCACCTCATCTTCGAATACAATCATCTCTGAGCCTCGTGATTTTACTTCTTGAAGATTAGATTTCAGCTTATCAAGCAATGCATCATTTGGCGCAATGGCAATCACCGGCGTGTCTTTATCAATTAGAGCAATAGGGCCATGTTTAAGCTCACCTGCCGGGTAAGCTTCAGCATGAATGTAGCTAATCTCTTTAAGCTTCAAGGCGCCTTCCATGGCGATGGCATGCATGGAGCCTCTACCTAAAAATAGCGCATTAAATTTGTTTTTAAAGGTTTTGGCCAATTCTTTAATTTGATCTTCTTGCTTGAGTGTTTTTTTAATCAATCCTGGCAAGCGATTAAGCCCATCTACAATTGTTGCTTCTTGTTGTTTGGACACTTGCTTGTGACACCTGCCAACTGCCACCGCTAGTAGTGCCAGTGATACCAGCTGGGTAGTAAAGGCTTTGGTGCTGGCTACGCCAATTTCTGGGCCGGCGTGGGTTAAGAAAGTGAGCTCTGATTCGCGAGTTAAGCTTGACTCTGCCGAGTTACAAATCGTTAGTGTGTGGATATTTTTATCTTTAGCGAGTTTTTTGACTGATTTTAGTGCTTCTAAAGTGTCAGCTGTTTCGCCACTTTGTGAGATCGTAACAAACAGGGTGTTATCCAGGATAATTGGATTGCGATAGCGATATTCACTAGCCACTTCAATATGGGTGGGGATTTTGGCAATATCTTCCAACCAGTATTTAGCTACTAGGCCGGCGTTGTAACTAGTGCCGCAGGCGATGATTTGAATGTGTTTGGTGGATTTAAAGATGTCTGCAGCTTTATGTCCAAAAGCAGAAGGCAGCACACTGTCTTTAGTGATACGTGATTCTAGTGTGTCTTGAATGGCTTGCGGTTGCTCAAAAATCTCTTTAAGCATATAGTGCGCATAATTACCCTTTGATGTTTGCCCGCTTTTAAGCTTGGAGGTTTTAACTTCTCTATTGACTTGAGTACCATTAACATCATAAATTGTTACGGATTCTAGAGTGATATCAGCAATATCACCTTCCTCTAAAAAAATAAACTCTTTGGTAATTTCAAGGAGTGCCATCTGGTCGGAAGCAATAAAATGACCTTTTTTGCTCACACCAATTACCAGTGGAGAACCACTACGAGCAGCAATAATGTGTCCAGGATATTTGGGTGAAACCACTCCAACGCCATAAGCGCCTTCAAAAGTAGTAATTGCTTTTTGTGTAGCCTCAAGTAGCGTATTGCTAGTTTCTAGCGCTTTATGAATAGCATGGGCAATAACTTCGGTGTCAGTGTCCGAGGTGAAGTTGTACCCTTGTGATTTTTGTTCAGATTTTAATGCTAAGAAATTTTCAATAATACCGTTATGAACTACACTAACACTGTGATTACAGATGTGCGGGTGAGCATTGCGACTTGAGGGCTCACCATGCGTTGCCCAGCGAGTATGCGCGATGCCAATAGTGCCATTAAGTGGTTTTTGTTGGTCGCGAATATTTTGTTCGAGATTAGCTACTTTCCCCACTGCTCTGGCACGATAAAGGTGATTATCCTCATCCAAGACAACCACGCCAGCGGAGTCATAACCTCGATATTCTAGACGTTTTAAGCCTTCTACTAAAATAGGGGTAATATTATTTTTACAAATACCGCCGACAATTCCACACATAGCTTATTAGGATTAAATAATTAAAGATGAATGCTTAATTTTAAAGCAAGAAATTAGTGCTGTGATGGCTTATATTGCAACCACTTCATTTTCGCTAAGCAGAACCTCTTGCTGTTGACCAATTATTTTTAACAAGATAGTAATTCTATCACTACTATTATAATTTTGAAAAATAGCTTTCTGACCTTTGAAAGCACCTGTTTGTATTTCGACCGTATCACCTTGTTGGTGTGAGCAGATATTAATCATTTTTTCAATGGTCTGTTGCTGCTGAATTTTAATCATATTAATAATTTGACTAGGGACTTTAGCAAATGTTAGGCCAAATCTGACAAAATTTGCCACACCTCTAGTTGATCGAATAGGCGTCCAATTCTGGCTTTTATCATCTAGCTCAATAAACAAATAACGAGGAAAAAGTGAGACTGTTTTTCCTTTAATAACAGCCTTTGGGCAAAACACTGTAAAGTTTTGGTCGGATAAATTTTGCTGTGCAACAGCCTCTTGTTTAGGCTTAGTTTGAATAAGATACCAGTTCTTCATGAGAGATTATTTTAAACTATAAATCGTTTTTTTTTTTTTGCTTTTTAAAGAATTTCAGCCAGTGGCGTTAATAATGGATAATGACACTCATGAAAATTGATTTACATTGTCATTCGTATTATTCTGATGGGGTATTGTCGCCCAGTGAGGTTGTGCTTCTTGCTAAAAAAGAGGGGTGTGATGTGTTTGCACTGACAGATCATGATACTACTGATGGGCTTATTGAAGCACAACAACAAGCCGACAAGAGTGGCTTGAGTCTTGTTCATGGTGTGGAAATATCTGCCATGTGGAGTAATATGACCGTGCATATTTTAGGCCTGGGGGTGGATATTAATAATGAAATTCTGCAAATGGGTCTGAAACAACACCAAGAATTCAGACAATTGCGTGCTGAGAAAATGGCGCGCGGTTTGGGTGGTGCAGGGGTGTTTGGAGCGCTGGAAAAAACACAAGCCATTGCCAAAAAAAGTATGATTACGCGTACGCATTTTGCCCAGATGCTGGTTCAAGAGGGTGTGTGTAAAGATATGAAGAGTGTTTTTAAGCGATTTTTAACAGGTAAAAAACCCGGAGGTGTGGGCGGAAAATGGGCTGAATATGATGAAGTCATTAGCTGGATTCACGCCGCTGGTGGCAAGGCGGTATTAGCACACCCACTGCGCTACCGAATGACCAATACTAAAGTAAAGCGCTTGTTAAATCATTTGTCTGGTGTTGGCTTGGATGGCGTTGAGGTGGTCACAGGCTCGAGTAGTAGTGATGAAATTACGCTAGTGAGTCAGTGGGCCAAAGAGTTTGGCTTGTCGGCATCGGTGGGTTCTGATTATCATGGTTGGTCAGGTCAAAGAGTGCGTATTGGGCATTTGCAAGATATGCCTAGCGCCAATGAAACTGTATGGAGAGATTGGTAGTGGCCAAGTTAGTTGCAATTCATCCTCAAAATCCTCAGCAGCGTTTAATCATGCAAGTAGTTGAAGAGTTGCACTCTGGTGGGGTGATAGCCTATCCAACTGATTCTGGATATGCGCTTGGAACAACTCTGGGTAATAAAAATGGCTTGGATAAAATTCGACAAATTCGTCAATTGTCTAAACGTCATGACTTTACTCTAATGATGCGCGATCTATCACATATTGGTGAATATGCAAAATTGGATAATAATGCCTTTCGGTTATTAAAGAAAATTTTGCCAGGTGCTTATACATTTATTCTGGCCGGGACACGTGACGTGCCCAAACGATTACTGCATGAAAAGAAAAAAACTATTGGTGTTAGAGTATCGAGTCACGGCGTGGTACAAGCATTGCTCGCAGCTCTTGACGAGCCGTTAATGAGTGTCTCTTTAATTCTTGAGGGCTGTGAGTTTTACGATATTGATGATGTGCGTGACGCTGTTGATAATCAAGTGGATTTAATTATTGATGATGGCTATTGTCCACCAGAGCCAACAACAGTGATTGATTTATCGGGCGATGCGGTTGAAATTATTCGCCATGGTGCAGGCGACACTTCGTTGCTGGAATAAGCATTCCTCTATATAATTAAGCCTTTTTATACAACGCTTTAATCGCATGAAAACGGCACAAATTAGACAGAAATTTTTAGACTTTTACGCCTCCAAAGAGCACACTATCGAGCCGAGCTCATCGTTAGTGCCACATAATGATAAAACCTTGTTGTTCGTGAATGCTGGTATGGTGCCATTTAAGGATGTCTTTAGTGGTTTAGAAAAGCGCCCTTATACGCGTGCGGTCTCTTGTCAGCGTTGTGTTCGAGCGGGTGGAAAACATAATGATTTGGAAAATGTAGGCTATACCGCGCGTCACCATACATTTTTTGAAATGCTAGGAAATTTCTCATTTGGTGATTATTTCAAGCGTGAAGCCATTCAATATGCTTGGGAGTTTTTGACCGTTGAACTTGGATTGCCAAAAGAAAAGCTTTGGGTTAGTGTTTTTGAAGAAGACGATGAGGCTGAAGCCATTTGGGTAAATGAAATTGGCTTCCCTAAAAATCGCATCTCTCGCTGTGGTGCCAAAGATAATTTTTGGCAAATGGGCGATACCGGACCGTGCGGTCCGTCGAGTGAAATTTTTTATGATCATGGTGAGCAGATTGCTGGCGGACCTCCAGGTCATGCCGATGAGGACGGTGATCGTTATATTGAAATTTGGAATCTGGTCTTTACCCAATACGATAAGCAAGAAGACGGCTACTTAAAGCCACTTGATGCTCCTTGTGTTGATACCGGCATGGGTCTTGAGCGTCTGGCAGCAGTATTGCAACATAAAAATAATAATTACGATACAGATGGATTCCAAAGTTTGGTTAAATCGGTTGTTGACTTAACTTCAAAATCCAGTGGTATCAAGCAAGATAACGCTTCTGTACGTGTGATTGCAGACCATATTCGCTCTACCGCATTTATGATTGTTGATGGGGTGATTCCTTCTAATGAGGGACGTGGATATGTATTGCGCCGCATTATTCGCCGCGCTATCCGCCATGGGCATAAAATTGGGATTGATAAAGTTTTCTTCTATAAATTAGCACCTGTGTTGGCGCTTGAACTTAAGCAGGTGTACCCAGAGTTGAAACTTGCATTGGCCAATGTTGAAAAGGTTTTAAAGCGTGAAGAAGAGCGTTTTGCACAAACACTAGATCAAGGTATGGGCATCCTGGAAGAGGCGATTGTCAATTTAAAGGATGGCGAGATTGATGGCGAAACGGTGTTTAAACTTTATGACACATTCGGCTTCCCGGTTGATTTAACGGCTGATGTTGCACGAGAGCGCAACTTGACTATCGATATGCCTGGTTTTGAAGCAGAGATGACTAAACAGCGTGATAGAGCACGCTCAGCGGGTGATTTTAAAACCACACAAAAAGGTGTGGATATCACTCAGGAAACTGAATTTTTAGGCTATCAACAATTGGATAACACAACCTCTGTGCAAGCATTAATTAAAGATGGAGAATTGGTTGATTTTATTGAAGCTGGCGATCACGCAATTATCGTTTTGGTGCAATCTAGTTTTTACGCAGAATCAGGTGGTCAGATTGGTGATAGTGGCACACTGAGCAATAACGACATAAAATTTGACGTGAACAACACGCAAAAACAAAAAACAGGTGCTTTTGAGCATCATGGCAGTGTATCAAATGGTGTGATAAAGGTGGGCGATGTGCTTGAGGCTAAAGTTGATGTGCGTAAGCGTAAACGCATTGCTCGTAATCACTCTGCCACACACCTGTTGCATGCAGCACTTCGTGGTGTTTTAGGTGAAACAGTTACACAAAAAGGTTCTCTGGTTGATAGTGACAAACTGCGATTTGATTTCTCCCATGATGAGATTATTGCAAAGGCTGATTTGGATAAAATTGAAGCCATGGTTAATCGTCGAATATTGGGTAATTCGATGGTGCATACTGATGTGACAGATATTGAAACAGCTAAAAAGAAAGGCGCTATGGCGCTTTTTGGCGAAAAATATGGCGACACCGTGCGTGTTTTAAGTATGGGTAAAAATGATTTTTCAGTAGAGTTATGTGGCGGTACACACGTTAATCAACTTGGTGATATTGGTTTATTTAGAATTACTTCAGAAGGCGGTATTGCTGCAGGTGTACGTCGAATTGAAGCGATGACAGGTTACGATGCTTATTTATTTGATAAACAAATTGAAGGCAGTCTTGGTGCTATTGCGCAGATGACTAAAACAAGCAATTCAGGTGCAGTTGAAAAAGTCATGCAGCTAATTAAGCAACAAAAAGAGCTAGAGAAGCAAATCTCTATTTTTCAAAAACAGTTGGCCAATAATCAAGGTGACGATCTTATTGGACAGGCTCAAGAGGTTAACGGTGTTAAGCTACTCTCAACCGTTGTCAAGGGTGTAAGCGGCAAAGATTTACGCGATATTGCCGATAAACTCAAGGATAAGCTTGGCTCAGCTGTTGTGGTGTTGGCAGTAGTCAGTGGTGATAAAGTTTCATTAGTTGCAGGTGTAACTAAAGACTTAACTGATAAATATCAAGCTGGAAAAATTCTTAACCATGTCGCTCAACAGGTTGGTGGCAAGGGTGGTGGTAGACCAGATATGGCACAGGGTGGTGGCACAGATCCTAGTAGTTTGGGCTCAGCCTTAGCCTCGGTCAAAGACTTGATATAGATTGAGCGTACTTTTTCCTAATATCTTCGTTGTCAGAATTATCAAATCAGTCATTTACTAATGCGCCCTAAGGAAGTGCCCTTGGGGTGTAAACTCCTGATTTTCAAATTCTTTACGCCTTAATTTAAGAAAAAATCACATCTCAATAGAGTGGCCACAGGAAGATTGTTGTAAATATTAGGTAATAAAAAACCCTCTTTCGAGGGTTTTTTTTGAGTTTATCAGTTACAAGTATTTTTAGACGCAACCTGTTGGTTGGGGCATTCCTCCATACTTCGTGATTGGCTTCATAGGGCCTGTTAGCCACTCTTTGAAAAGAATTTTTTTGTCCACACCCACAACTTTAGCAAAGGTTCTAATTGGTGGCACCGAAGAATTTTCAGAAAAATATTCTCTAGCTACACGAATTTGATTAACTTGAGAGTCTGACAGAGTAATGTCATCTTCTGTTGCCATTTCATGCATAATTTCTTCAGACCAAATTGATGGATCAACTAAGTATCCGTTTCCTGTTCTATCTAATGCCATTGTAATACCATAGTAATTTAATTGGTTATATTATATAATATTGATCGAAGTCAAATTTTATAAATACACATTTTGTTTGTATGGGTATGGTGGCTGCTAAAATTCTGACACCGGCCTCATGGCTGCAGATAATAATTTAGATAATAAAAAACCCTCTTTCGAGGGTTTTATTGACTTAAATCGTGCAACTAGACCTATCTAAACTCGTCTAATTCTTCTGCCGACTTCATGCCTTTTTTGTAGTCTTGCGTTGTAGTAACAGTTTCTTTACCACTTCTTGAATTTAAAGGGTTAGATTTATTTAATGCCTCTAAGCTGCTTCCTAATGCTGGTCTGTTACCTTTTGTAATGCCGTTAGCCATGATATCTCCTAGTAATTAATAAATCTTTAAATCTTATGACTTAAAGATGTGAACTAAGCAAATTATACTGAATTGCAAGTTTTTATCACTATTTTATAGTGATATCGTTAACTATCCCTTAGGAGGTATGTTGCCATCTATATCAAGAAATATGGTTAAAGCGCTTAGTGTATTTTTATCAATCATTATTAATATTACCATGGTCGCATGATTGTTTATATGGGCTTTAGACTTAATGCACACGGGTATAATCCTCACGCTATGGACTGGATGCAACTAACCTTACAAACAAGTAAAGAGCAAGCAGATTTTGTTAGCGAAATACTATCAGGATTGGGCAGTGTCTCTGTTACCTTTGCTAATGCAAGTGGACAAGATATTTTTGAGCCACCTGTTGGTGAAACACCGCTTTGGCAAGGGGTTGTAATCACGGCTTTGTTTGATCTAGATATAGATCAAATGTATGTAAAGCAAACACTTGGCCAAATTTGCAACATTGAACATGTGGATTTTGAGCTGTTGAAAGACCGCGTCTGGGAAGATGAATGTAAAAAAGATTTTCACGTTATGCAATTTGGTGAGCGAATTTGGATCTGCCCCTCTTGGGAGGATAGCGCTAATTTGCCAAATGATGCCGTTATTATTGATATGGATCCTGGCTTGGCATTTGGCACGGGCACCCATCAAACAACAGATCTTTGTTTGCAATATTTGGATTCTAATGCGCCAAAAAATTGCTCAGTAATTGATTATGGTTCAGGCACAGGTATCTTGGCTATTGCCGCGGTTAAATTGGGTGCTATGAGTGCAGTAGCGGTAGATAACGACCCTCAAGCAGTTATTGCAACAATAAATAATATTGAGACCAATCAGTGTCAAGATAGAATTCGTGTATTGCATACCGATGATGAAGGAAAGCTTGATCAGGTGGATTTATTAATTGCCAATATTTTAGCCAATCCATTAGTCAGTCTATGTAAGCATTTTTCCAATTTGGTTAAAGCTAATGGGCGTATTGCACTCTCAGGCATCATGGAAAAGCAACTGCCAATGATTCTTGAGACTTATGGCGAGTTTTTTACGGACTTAAAAGTTTCAAAAAAAGATGAATGGTGTTGTGTTAGTGGCCAACGTAAATAAGAATAATTATGACAAATAAAAAACAAATTAAAGCAGTTTCTCTAATCTCAGGAGGACTAGATTCTTTGCTTAGTACCAAGCTGTTAATTGACCAAGGTATCCACGTTGAAGGTATTAATTTTTTTACTGGATTTTGCGTTGAAGGTCATACACATGCCATTCGTAAGCAAAAAAGTGACAAGCCAAAACGTAACAATGCACTTTGGGTGGCCGAACAGCTGGGGATCAAACTTCATATTATTGATGTAATTGAAGAATACCGAGATGTACTATTAAATCCAAAGCATGGCTACGGTAAGAATATGAATCCGTGCCTAGATTGCAAAGGCTTTATGGTGAAAAAAGCTAAACAGTGGATGGAAGAAAATGACTTCGACTTTATTATCACTGGCGAAGTAATGGGTCAACGCCCAATGTCTCAGCGTAAAGATACAATGCCTGTTGTGCAAGAGGAATCAGGCGCAGATGACTTATTATTACGTCCGTTGTGCGCAAAACACTTACCTGAAACTAAAGCTGAGAAAGAGGGCTGGGTTGATCGTGAGCAATTGCTTGATTTTTCAGGGCGTACACGTAAGCCACAAATGGCTTTAGCTAAGGAGTACGGATTCGATGATTATGCCACTCCTGCAGGAGGATGTTGCTTTTTAACAGATAAACAATATTCTGATAAATTGGTTGATATGTGGCAGTCCCGTGGTAATCGCGATTACCAACTTGATGATTTAATGATGTTAAAGGTGGGTCGTCATATTCGCCCTAATCAGCGCTTTAAAATGATTGTAGCCAGAGAAGAGGGTGAAGTTAAATTTTTAGAAGGATATCGAAATCAGTATGCTAATTTATATCCAACTAGTTGCAATGGTCCGATTGCCTTAATTGATGGTGAACCCAACCAGGAAGATCTAAAGGTTGCTGCACAAGTTTTGGCACGTTATTCCCAAGGCCGTGAGCAAGAAAGTGTACAAGTTGAAGTTAAATTAAATGCTGGCGTTACCCAAAGTCTTAGTGTTAAGCCTTTGGGCGTTGATGAAATGCCAAAAGCTTGGTTTGTTTAACCACCACCAACAGCTTTAATAATTTCAATTTGATCATTCTCGTTTAATTCAAATTCTGAATGTTCAGATTTTGGAATAATGGATTCGTTTACCTCTAAGGCAATACGCTGATCTTGAAAATTCAATTGACTAATTAGATCTTTAGCTGTGGCTGAATTATCTATCTTTAACGCTTGACCATTAACAGTTACAATCATTGATCCATTTTTCCAATTGCACAAGAAACAAAAGATTTTGCTTTGGCTTTGGCCGAGTCAAAGCCATGTACTGAGTCTATTTCCGGGTAACCCAAATCTAGCAATACTTTGGACAGCTCGTCTTTTTTAGAGTTGTCAAGATTAATGTTAATTATACCTTTCTCGATATTTACGTTAATTTTGTCCGTGCCAAAGGTGGCGGTTAATTTTTTGGTAATAGATCCGGCGCAACCACCACACTTAATATTGTCTACTGTAATTTCCATAATATTGTTCTTTTTTCATTATTTGATTTGTGATTAATTATACCCCTTGTATTTGTATATTTGCCTTTCAGAAGGTTAAGACAATATGGTAAAATTCCCGAAGTTTTTCATTCAGGAGTATCCGGTGTCACAAGTTGCCTTATTAGCATTAGAAGATGGTCAGATTTTTTACGGAAAATCAATTGGCAGTGCCGGAGAAACATTAGGTGAAGTGGTGTTTAACACTTCAATGACGGGTTATCAAGAAATTCTGACCGACCCCTCTTATACCCAACAAATTGTTGCGCTCACTTATCCTCATATCGGTAATACTGGTACAAATGAAGTTGATGAAGAGTCTTCTAAAGTTTATGCGGCTGGACTAATCATTCGTGACCTGCCACTTCTACATAGTAATTGGCGCAATACCATGCCATTAGATGAATACTTGCAAAGTAATAATATTGTGGCCATTAGCGATATTGATACACGCGCTTTAACACGTCATTTGCGTGAGAAAGGCTCCCTTAAAGGTTGTATTGTTGCCGGTGATAATATTGATGAAGCACAAGCTATTGAAAAAGCGCAGTCTTTTGCTGGATTGAAGAATGTAGATTTGGCTAAAGTAGTTTCAACTACTAAGCAGTATCAATTCAACAAGGGCTCTTACTTTCTGGAAACGGGTGAATTTGCAGAACTTAATTCTAAATTTAAAGTAGTGGTTTATGATTACGGTGTTAAAACTAACATCTTAAGAATGTTAGTAGATCGTGGCTGCAATCTAACAGTGGTTAATGCACAAACACCAGTTTCTGATGTATTGGCAATGAATCCAGATGGTGTGTTTTTATCCAATGGACCGGGCGATCCTGAGCCATGCGATTATGCAATTGCCAATATTGAAGCACTACTAGAGAAAAATATGCCAATTTTTGGTATTTGTCTAGGGCATCAGCTACTAGCCTTGGCAAGTGGTGCGAAGACAGAAAAAATGAAGTTTGGTCATCATGGTGCTAACCATCCTGTACAAGATTTAGAGTCTAAACAGGTTATGATTACGTCGCAGAATCATGGATTTGCAGTAGCAGAAGAAAGTATGCCGAGCCATTTAAAAGTAACTCACCGTTCATTATTTGACGACACCATTCAAGGTGTTAGAGTGGCGGATAAAAAAGCATTTAGTTTCCAGGGGCATCCAGAGGCATCTCCTGGGCCACACGACGTAAGTGGATTATTTGATACATTTATTCAGGAGATGGACTCATGAAACAATTATTAGTAAGTTTGATACTATTGATGTTTAGCACAATTCTAATGGCGGAGGAAGTGGACCCATTTGAGGAAGTTAATAGAGTGGTCTATGAATTTAATGAAACTGTTGATGATAATTTATTAGAGCCAGTTTCTCGTGCTTATAAAGACCATACGCCGGATTTCTTACAAAACAGAGTGAGTCATTTTTTTGGTAATTTACGTGATGTGTCAACACTGGCTAATCAAATTTTGCAATTTAAAATAGAGCAAGGTGCCATTACATTAGGTCGTGTTGTAGTGAACTCTACCATTGGTTTGTACGGGTTATTTGATGTTGCCACTGACATGAGTTTAACTACTGAGAATGAAGATTTTGGACAGACGCTTGCTGTTTGGGGTGTGGATAATGGTCCTTATATTATGCTACCTTTGATGGGGCCATCCACCCTTAGAGATGGTGCAGGTTTATATGTTGACCTCACTTCAGATGCAAATCTGGTTAATGAGATGGATGATGTAGGCTCTATTAGTGCTAGCGCTATGAACATTATTGATAAAAGGGTTGAATTACTGCCTGCAACTGATTTATTAGACCAGTCAGACGATCCTTATATCGCCATGAGGTCTTCTTATTTACAAAAACGTAAGTTTGATATTTTTGACGGCAATTTGCCAGTTGAAGAAGACGAATTTTAAAAAAAGAATTAATATCTAGAGAAGTATGCCAAAAAGACAAGACCTAAAAAGTATTTTAATTATTGGTGCCGGACCCATTGTTATTGGGCAGGCCTGTGAGTTTGACTATTCTGGCGCACAAGCCTGTAAAGCTCTAAGAGAAGAGGGTTACCGAGTTATTCTAGTTAACTCCAACCCAGCTACCATTATGACTGATCCGCAAATGGCGGATGCAACTTATATTGAGCCTATCGAATGGCGTACAGTTGAAAAGATTATTGAAACCGAAAAGCCTGATGCGCTATTGCCAACCATGGGTGGGCAAACAGCACTTAATTGTGCGCTCGATTTAGAGCGTCATGGCGTATTAGAAAAGCACGGTGTTGAGATGATTGGTGCCAAAAAAGAGGCGATTGATAAAGCTGAAGATCGTGATTTATTCCGTGAGGCTATGCTTAAAATTGGCCTAGATATGCCAAAAGCGGCAGTCGCCCATACGCTGGAAGAGGCTTTTGTTATTCAAGAGACAGTAGGCTATCCAACAGTTATTCGTCCATCATTCACCATGGGTGGATCGGGTGGCGGTATTGCTTTTAATAAAGATGAATTTGTTGAAATTTGTGAACGCGGACTGGATCTTTCGCCAACCAATGAACTTTTAGTTGAAGAGTCAATCTTAGGCTGGAAAGAATTTGAAATGGAGGTGGTAAGAGACACTAAAGATAATTGTATTATTATTTGTTCTATTGAGAACTTTGATCCAATGGGCGTGCATACGGGGGACTCTATTACTGTTGCGCCGGCTCAAACTTTAACGGATAAAGAATATCAGGTGATGCGTAACGCTTCTTTAGCAGTATTACGTGAAATTGGAGTGGACACAGGCGGATCAAACGTGCAGTTTGCTCTTAATCCTGAAAATGGTCGTTTAACCATTATTGAAATGAATCCACGTGTTTCGCGCTCATCAGCACTGGCCTCAAAAGCAACTGGATTTCCGATTGCTAAGGTAGCAGCAAAATTGGCAGTAGGCTATACACTTGATGAGCTTGATAATGATATTACTGGCGGAAAAACACCTGCTTCATTTGAGCCAAGTATTGATTATGTAGTTACAAAAATTCCACGCTTTGCTTTTGAAAAATTTCCGAAAGCGGATGATCGCCTAACTACGCAAATGAAATCAGTGGGTGAAGTAATGGCCATGGGCTCAACCTTCCAAGAATCATTGCAAAAAGCTTTAAGAGGTCTTGAGACAGACAAGGTTGGATTGGATCCGATTGTGGATTTAAATGCAGATGATGCGCGTAATAAAATTCGTTCAGAATGTATTACTGCGCGCGGTGAACGTATCTTTTATTTGGCTGATGCCTTTAGACTAGGCATGAGTTTAGAAGAGGTGTTTGACTTATCTAAAGTAGATCCTTGGTTCTTGGCGCAAATTGAAGATATTGTATCAAGTGAAATGCAAATTAATGCCACCAGCCTTACGGATATTTCAGCAGATGATATGTTCGCTCTAAAGCGTAAGGGTTTCTCGGATGCGCGACTTGGACAACTACTAAATTGTAACGAGTCTTCTGTGCGTGAGCGCCGTAAAGCGCTCAATATTAAGCCAGTTTTTAAGCGTGTTGATAGTTGTGCCGCTGAATTTGATACACAAACCGCTTATTTATATTCAACTTACCAGCAACAGTGTGAGGCAAATCCTACCGATAAGAAAAAAATCATGATTTTAGGTGGCGGTCCAAATCGAATTGGTCAAGGTATCGAATTTGATTATTGCTGTGTGCACGCCTCTTTGGCGCTACGTGAAGATGGTTTTGAGACAATCATGGTGAATTGTAACCCTGAGACAGTTTCAACTGATTATGACATTTCTGATCGTCTTTATTTTGAACCACTCACTTTGGAAGATGTTCTTGCAGTGGTGGATATTGAAAATCCAGATGGTATTATTGTGCATTATGGCGGTCAAACACCACTTAAGTTAGCAGAAGCTTTAGAGAAAAGTGGTGCAACAATTATTGGCACCAGCCCAGATGCAATTGACTTAGCTGAAGATCGAGAACGTTTTTCTGCCTTGCTTCAAGAGCTAGACTTAAAACAACCTCTAAATGGAACAGCGCGCTCACTTGAACAGGCGCAAGATATCGCTGATGCTATTGGTTTTCCATTAGTTGTGCGTCCATCATATGTGTTAGGTGGTCGGGCTATGGAAATTGTCTACGATAAAGACTCATTAGATCACTATATGCATACAGCAGTACAAGTTTCAAATGATTCTCCCGTCTTATTAGATTCGTTTTTAGATCATGCAATTGAAGTGGATATTGATGTTATTTCTGATGGTGAGGATGTGGTGATTGGCGGCATTATGCAACACATTGAGCAAGCGGGTATTCATTCGGGAGATTCAGCCTGTTCATTGCCACCATATTCTTTAGAAGCTGATGTTCTAGATAAGATGCGCGCACAAGTTGTGGCGATGGCTAAAGCACTAAATGTTGTCGGCTTAATGAATACTCAGTTGGCTTATCAAGACGGTGAAATTTACGTGATTGAAGTGAATCCTCGTGCTTCACGTACTGTGCCCTTTGTTTCTAAAGCGATTAGCGCGCCACTGGCTAATATTGCTGCAAGGGTTATGTCAGGTCAAACACTTAAGAGTCTTAACTTTACACAAGAAATCATTCCTAAGCATTACAGTGTCAAAGAGGCGGTGTTCCCATTTAATAAATTCTTGGGTGTTGATCCAATTTTAGGACCAGAAATGCGCTCAACTGGCGAAGTTATGGGCATTGGCGATGATTTTGCCTCTGCTTTTGATAAAGCACAATTAGCAGCAGGGTCGCGAGCGCCTGAAAATGGCACTGTTTTTGTTAGTCTTCGACGACTGGATCGTGATGATTTGGTTGGTTTGGGTGAAAAATTATCTCAACAGGGGTTTAAATTAGTGGCCACTCGTAGTAATCGAGACACATTAATCGATGCTGGTTTGGATTGTGAAATGGTTAACAAGGTTTCCGAAGGATCTCCACATATTGTCGATATGATTAAAAACGATGCTATTGATTTAATTATCAACTCAACCGAAGATACCCAAGGTGTTGAAGATGCGGCCGCTATTCGCTGTCAAGCATTAGTACATAAAGTGCCATTCACCACAACCGTTGCAGCGGCATTCGCCATGCTTGATGGATTGAAAACGCAAGAAGAGATTACGGTAAGAACTGTACAATCTCTAAATAGTTAAGGAGTAATTGGCATGGATAGTATCCCAATGACAGTCGATGGTGCAAAAGCACTGGAAGCTGAACTTTTAAATCTTAAAGATATTGAGCGTCCACGAATTGTTGAGGAAATTGCAACTGCACGTGCCCATGGAGATTTAAAAGAAAATGCCGAGTATCACGCCGCAAAAGAAGAGCAAGGTTTTATTGAGGGGCGAATTAAAGAAGTTGAATCTAAACTTTCTCGCATGCAGGTGATTGATGTTACTAAGCTCAATCAAAACGGTCGTTGTGTATTTGGTACTACCGTATGCCTATTAAATATCGAAGACGATAGTGAGATTACTTATCAAATAGTGGGCGAAGATGAGGCTGATATTGATCGGAATAAAATCTCTTGTCACTCACCTATTGCTAGTGCCCTCATGGGTAATGAAGAAGGCGATGAAGTGACAGTTAAAGCCCCGAGAGGCGATATTGTTTATGAAATTTTAAGTGTTGAATATCTCTAAAATTTTCTAAGGAATTTTGATTTGATTAATTTGTTTCGTTAATAAATCTAAAAAACCCTGTTTTCTTTCCTCGTTAAAACGACTAATAGGGCCAGAAATAGTCAGCGCACCAATAAATTGACCGCTTTCAGACAAAATTGGCTTTGAAATAGAAAATAAAGCAGCATTGTGCTCATTTATTGAAAGATAGTAGCCTTTGTCACGAATATTTTTAAAAAACCCACTTTTATCTTGAAGGCGTCTACCGTAGGCTAATATCACCCTGCCAGAAGCACCTCGATTAAGTTCTAATTGAGTTCCAACATCGATATTGTGTCTGATCATATCGCGAGAATGCGCGCGATACAGACAAATCCTTTCGTTGTCTTGTTGAATGTAAAAAGAGGCAGTTTCATTACATATATCTCTAATATGATCAACCAAAGGGCTAATTTGAGTGAGCTGATTTGTTTTTTGATAGATGGCGCTTAAAGATAAGGGTGTTGTGCCAATGCAATAGTTCTTGTCCACCGTTCTAATAACGTAGCCGTATTCTGATAAGGTGTGCAAAATCCGGTAAGTGGTTGATGCATTAAAACCTACTTGATCGCAAATTTCTTTTAGACTTAAGGAAGGTCTTTCCATAGAAAAAATGGATAGAATGATTAAGCTCTTCTCAATTGCTGTTACCTTTTTTTCTGAACTAGTTAAGTCTGTTGACATAATTTTTTTTCGCATTATAGAATTTCACGTTATATTACGGAATAATTTTTTTATATGGCGAAATATTTATAAAAACTAGTCTATTTATTCATATTGTGAAATAGATATATTATATTATGAAAAAACATAAAAAAATAAGTATCATTATTCACACCAAGTAAGTAAAGTAATTAATTAATAATCCATATGAGGAGAAATACAATGAATAGACAAGAACAAATTCAAGCATTAGAAAAAGACTGGGCTGAAAACTCACGCTGGAAAGATGTAAAGCGTGACTATAGCGCTGAAGATGTTGTACGACTACGTGGATCTAAGCAAATTGAGCACACACATGCTAAAGATGGTGCTGATCAATTATGGAGCCTAATTAACGGTAGCTCTAAAAAAGGTTACGTTAACTGTATGGGTGCTATTACTGCTGGACAAGCAATGCAGCAAGCTAAAGCAGGTATTGAAGCTATTTATTTATCAGGTTGGCAAGTAGCTGCTGATGGTAATACATCAGAGACTATGTATCCAGACCAATCTTTGTATGCTTATGATTCAGTGCCAACGATGGTTCGTCGTATCAATAACACATTTAAACGTGCAGATGAGATTCAGCATGCTAAAGGTATTAATGCTGGAGATAAGGGATATGTTGATCATTTCTTACCAATCGTTGCAGATGCTGAAGCTGGTTTTGGCGGTGTATTAAACGCTTATGAATTAATGAAGAATATGATTACTGCTGGTGCAGCAGGCGTGCATTTTGAGGATCAATTGGCTTCTGTTAAGAAATGTGGCCACATGGGTGGTAAGGTATTAGTGCCAACTCAAGATGCAATTCAAAAATTAAATGCTGCAAGATTAGCCTCTGATGTGATGGGCGTACCAACAGTACTACTAGCACGTACAGATGCAGAAGCAGCAACATTAATCACTTCAGACGTAGATCCAATTGATGAGCCATTTGTTACTGGAGAGCGTACACCAGAAGGTTTCTACGTTGTTAAAAATGGACTTGATCAAGCGATTTCTCGTGGTGTTTCTTATGCACCATATGCAGACTTAGTTTGGTGCGAAACTGGCAAGCCTGATTTAGGTTTTGCAAGAGAGTTTGCAGAAGCAGTTTTAGCTGAAAATCCAAATCAGATATTGTCTTACAACTGTTCACCATCGTTCAATTGGAAGAAAAACTTAACCGATTCTCAAATCGCTTCTTTCCAAGAGGATATTGCAGCAATGGGCTACAAGTATCAGTTCATTACCTTAGCGGGTATTCATAACATGTGGTACAACATGTTTGACTTAGCGCATGAATATGCTCAAGGTGAAGGTATGAAGCATTACGTAGAGAAGGTGCAAGAGCCAGAATTTGCAGCAGCTGAAAAAGGCTATACTTTTGTAGCGCACCAGCAAGAAGTGGGTGCAGGTTACTTTGATGATGTAACAACTGTTATTCAGGGTGGTGCATCTTCAGTAACTGCATTGACTGGTTCGACTGAGGAAGAGCAATTCTAAATCTTGATATTTTTTTATAAAGGCAGTTGGTTTATACTATGTATAAGCTAACGACTTTATGAAGTAATATGATGGAAATGAGAACTCAACCAAGCAGTCTACCTGAGTCTACTTCCAGAAAAATATTGGCAGGTTTTGAGAAGCATTATTGTGTTTTTCAACAGGCCTCTGTGCAAGCTAAATCTCGATTTGATTATTGTGAATGGCAACAATTACTGGATGATTATAAGGCGCGCCTTTATTTTTATGATAAGCAGGTTAAGAAATTCTGTCTCGAACTTAAAAAAGAGCTAATTACTGACATGTTTGATGAACAAGTTTGGATTAATACCAAGCTTGCTTATATCAATCTAACGTCAAATTACAAGCAACCAGAACTGGCTGAAACGTTTTACAATTCAGTGTTCTGTCTATTGTTTGATAAGCGCTTTTATAACAATAACTTTATCTTTGTTAAGCCATCCATATCAACTACGTTTATTGATATGGATGATCCAGTTATTGATAGCCATTATATTAAAACTGATCAGCTAGAACAAACCCTGCAAGGGGTTCTTACTGAGTTGAACTTCACAACATCTTATCAAGATTTGGCGCGTGATGTGCTACGTTTAAAAGAGCAATTTGTTAAGCAGTTAGATTTATCTGAAGATGAAAGTTTTGAATTACAACTGGTTAAAAGTACTTTTTTCAGGAGAAAGGCTGCCTATATTGTAGGCCAGGTTGTATTAAAAAACAATCTGGTTCGCCCGGTTTTAATCGCCTTGTTAAATGATGAAAAAACGGGGATACATGTCGATGTACTTCTGACTGATGTTGATAACATTTCGATTGTTTTTAGCTTTTCCAGATCATATTTCTTTGTTGATACTGACTATCCTGCGGCGGTTGTTGATTTTTTAAAAGCCATTCTTCCAGGTAAAACCAAAGCTGAGCTCTATAGTTCTATTGGACTTCATAAGCATGGAAAAACTTTATTATATCGAAGATTTTTAAAGTATTCACGTAGTACTGGTGAAAAGCTTATTATTGCCCCAGGTATTAAAGGCATGGTGATGACTGTTTTTACATTTCCTATGTTTCCTTATGTTTTCAAGGTAATTAACGATAACTTTGCTCCACCAAAAACTGCTACTAAACAACAGGTTAAGGATAAGTATTTTTACGTCAAAAATCATCGTAAAGTAGGTCGCCTGGCAGATACATGGGAGTTTTCCAATGTTGCATTTCCAATTCGTGATTTAGATGAAGAACTGATTAAAGAGTTAAAAAATAAAGTCGGCTCCAGTGTTACCATCGAGGGCGATTTATTGATTATCAAACATTTATACATGGAAAATAAAATGATTCCGCTTGATTTGTACATTAAAGATACGCAAAACAAGGATGATCTAAAGCATATTGTTAATGACTATGGTAGAGCTATTGACGAGCTAATTAATGCTGATATCTTTCCAGGTGATATGCTGACTAAGAATTTTGGTGTAACTCGTCAAAAGCGAGTTGTATTTTATGATTATGATGAGATTACCACCATGGATCGGCCTGTATTTAGAAAGATTCCAGAAGCCAGACATGAAGAGGATGAGATGGCTGCTGAACCTTGGTATTACGTAGGCCCAGATGATGTTTTTCCAGAAGAATTCAAGTTGTTTATGTTTAGTCAAAATGACAGTAAGAAAATTTTCTCAAAATCTTATGAAAAACTATTGAGCGCTGATTACTGGAAGTCAGTACAAGACAATATCAAACAAGGTAATATTAATAATTATTATCCTTATCGACAGCGGTATCGAATGTCGCAAATTTATTCACAATCGGCTTAGCTCTTATGCAAAAAACTAGCGATATATCAGACCAACTACACCCTAATGTACAGTACGTAGAGCCAACTTATAATTGTTATGGCGCTGAGGTAGATTTTTTTGGCGCCATTCATACTATTAAGTGTTTTGAGGATAACTCCCTTGTTAGAGAGGTGCTTGATACAAATGGCCAAGGTCGAGTTTTGGTGGTGGATGCTGGCGGCTCAAAGCGTTGCGCTATGTTGGGAGATCAGCTGGCTGCTAAAGCAGTTAAGAATAATTGGTCTGGGGTAATTATTTATGGTTTGATCAGAGATTCTGAGATGATTAATGAGATGCCAATTGGCGTGCGTGCACTAGGTACGCACCCATTAAAAAGTATTAAGAAGGGTTTGGGAGAGGCTGGTCTTACTCTATGTTTTTCTGGAGTAAATTTTATCCCTGGAGATTATTTATATGCCGATCAAGATGGCATTATTGTTGTTAAGGAGTTAGTATCATGTTAGAGGATGGGTATCAAAATATATCAGGTTTTCAAGTTAATCGCAGTCTATATCAATTTATAGAACAGGAGGTTTCCCCAGGTTTAAACATCAAGGCGGATGAATTTTTCCCTAAATTATTAACCATTGTTTCCGAGCTAGCGCAACAAAATCAAGATTTATTACTGCAGCGTGACAAAATGCAATCTCAAATTGATCAATGGCATCAGGAAAGTATAGGAGCATTTGATTTAAATACCTATAAAAAACTTTTACAAGATATTGGCTATTTACTACCCAAGCCAGCCCCATTTAAGCTTGAATTAGATCAAGTGGATGATGAGATCTCCAGCATTGCAGGTCCTCAATTGGTAGTGCCTATTTCTAGTGCACGATTCGCCCTTAACGCGCTTAATGCGCGTTGGGGAAGCTTGTATGATGCCTTATACGGTAGTGATATTATCGATAGAGAAATCCAAGGTTCTAAGCGCGCCACTAAAGTAATTGATTGGGCAAATACTTTTTTAGATGAGGCTGCACCGTTAGCGGATGGATCTTATGCTCAAGTTGTTGCAATTAACACTCAATCAGCTCCAATATTTACATTAGAGAATGGCCGCACAACGCCGCTAAAAAATTCACAAAGTTTTGTGGGCAGCACTGACCAAAGTATTTTAATCCAGCATCATAATTTACATATTGAGCTTGTGATTAATCCAGAAACCCAAGGCATTAAAGATGTAATTTTGGAGTCAGCATTAACAACTATTATTGATTTTGAAGACTCAGTTGCCACGGTCGGCAGTGAAGAAAAAATTAACGCATATCGTAATTTTCTAGGATTAATGAAGCGTAATTTAGAAATTAAATTTGAAAAGGGCGGGAAATCAATAGTCAGAAAAATTAACTCAGATAAGCATTTTGTTGATGCTAAAGGGGAGTCTGGCACTTTATCAGGCAGTAGCCTTATGTTGGTGCGGAATGTTGGTCACCATATGCTAACAGATTTAATCAAAAATCCAGACAATCAAGAAATACCAGAAGGTATTTTAGATGCTATGGTGACAACGCTGATTGCCTTGCATGATATCCAAAATTTAGGGGCTAATTCGAAAAAAGGCAATGTGTATATTGTTAAGCCAAAGATGCACGGCCCTGATGAAGTGGCGTTTAGTATTAAGTTATTTGAGAAAGTTGAGCAAGCTCTTGGACTTAAGGCTAACACACTTAAAATCGGTATTATGGACGAAGAACGACGTACCAGTGTTAATTTAGCAGCATGCATTAAAGTGGCGGCCAAGCGAGTTATTTTTATTAATACCGGATTTCTAGATCGAACTGGAGATGAGATACACACAAGTATGCACGCAGGTGTTATGTTGCCCAAGAGCCAGATTAAGAATCAGCCATGGATTAAAGCCTATGAGGTATTAAATGTAAAAGTTGGTCTTGAATGCGGCATGTACAAAAATGCACAAATTGGCAAAGGCATGTGGGCACAGCCTGATCAGATGAATGAAATGATTGAAAGTAAACTGGCTCATTTAGAAGCAGGCGCAAATTGTGCTTGGGTACCTTCACCAACTGCCGCTACTTTGCATGCAACACACTATCATCGGTTTGATGTTTTTTCCAGGCAACAGCAATTAATGCAATCGCCCATTGAGGCTGATGAGCAAGATTTACTACTTGCGCCAGTGCTCAATCCAAGCACTACCTTAAGTGTGGATGAGATTAAGGCGGAGCTAGATAATAATGCTCAAAGTATTTTGGGCTATGTTGTGCGCTGGATTGATCAAGGCGTTGGCTGTTCAAAAGTAATGGACATCAATCAAGTGGGGTTAATGGAAGATAGGGCGACACTTCGTATTTCTAGTCAACACATGGCTAACTGGCTACACCATAACATTTGCAGCAAGGATCAAATAGAGCAAGTATTTAAAGAAATGGCACTTGTGGTGGATGAGCAAAATAAACACGACCCGTTTTATCAAAATATGGCACCAAGCTACGATACAACAGCATTTCAAGCGGCGTTATCTTTAGTTTACAGAGGGGTGAGTGAACCAAATGGATACACAGAGTCAATCTTAAAAGAGTATCGACAAAAGAGACTGGCTGAGTTGTCAGTATAGAGGCTATCGATTAGCGAGCTTATCCTCTAGGATGATGCTTGCCATGTTGTGACTTTAATTGAACATTTTGAATGTGCGTATATATTTGCGTCGTAGCAATGTCACTATGACCAAGCATCAGTTGCACACTACGTAAATCAGCACCTTGTTGCACTAAATGAGTTGCAAATGCATGACGCAGGCTATGCGGTGACAAAGGCTTGCTTATGCCAGATTTTTGAGCATAAGCTTTAATCATATAAAAGAAGTTTTGGCGGCTCATATTGCTGCCGCGATTAGATAGAAAATACCCATCTGTTTGTCCTTTTTTGATCAAAAAAGGTCGGGCCTTTTTTTCATATTGAGAAAGGTATTCTATGGCCATTTCACCCATGGGTAAAAGTCTTTCTTTATTGCCTTTTCCTAAAATTCTAATATATTCGTCATTGATATTAATATGGCGATATTCTAGACTAATAAGTTCGCTAACTCGCAATCCACAAGAATACAAAAGCTCCAACATGGCTCGATCTCGTAGTCCAAAAATGGTTTTCTTATCAGGTGCATCTAAAAGTTTTTCAACTTCTTTAATGCTTAGAAAAATAGGCAATTTTTGCTCTTGTTTTGGGTGGTGAAGTTTAGCTGTTGGATTAGCATTGATGAGGCCTTGTAGGAGTAGGTATTGATAAAAAACTCTAAAGCAAGTGAGTATGCGCGCTTGAGTGGAAGGGGCGATTTGTCTATGTTGAAAATATTTTAAAATACTAGTATCGCTGGCATTTTCCAAAGGAGATTGCTCTAGCCATTTTGAATACAGCACTAAATCAGAGCGATAAGCAGACAGGGTATTTTTACTAGCACCCGATGATAGCCAGTAATAATCAAGGAATTGCTCAATAAGTTTTTTATTATGTTCCATGCCTAAATTTTAGACAAAAAAATACCGGCTGATTGCCGGTATTTATAAGAAAAGTAACGAAACTTATTTAGTTGCTAATTTTTCTTTAATTCTTGCTTTCTTACCAGTTAGTTCACGAAGGTAATAAAGTTTTGCTTGACGAACTTTACCACGACGCTTAACTTCAACAGAATCAATCATTTTAGAGTGTGTTTGAAAAACTCTTTCCACGCCTTCGCCATGAGACATTTTTCTCACGGTAAATGCTGAGCCAATACCGCGGTTTTTCTTAGCAATAACAACACCTTCGAATGCTTGTAATCTTTCACGGTCGCCTTCACGTACTTTTACTTGTACGATAATTGTGTCGCCTGCTGAGAACTCAGGAATGTCGTTTCTTAGCTGTTCGCTTTCAATTTGATCAATTAAATTCATTTGAACTTATCCTTAAATATTTGTTTCTTAAAAAAGGGCAATTATACAGTTAAACATAGCGCCAAGCAAATAAACTATATCATCTTTTTTAGTGATGCATATTTATAGCAAATATGGCATAATTATGCGCTTTAGATTTATGTGTTTAGAGAAATGGGAAAAGTAACTGGCTTTAAAGAATTTGATAGAAAAACAGAGGATTATCGCCCTGTTGAATTGCGTCTTAAAGATTATGGTGAAATTTTTACTGGTACACATAATGAGTCCCATTTACAAGAACAAGGTGCACGATGCATGGACTGTGGCGTGCCTTTTTGTCAGTCAGATGACGGCTGCCCGATTAACAACTTAATCCCTGAGTGGAATGACCTTGTTTATAACGATAAATGGGAAGAGGCTTTAGCCAGACTATTAAAAACAAATAATTTTCCAGAATTTACTAGTCGAGTTTGCCCGGCGCCTTGTGAAGGCTCTTGTGTACTTGGCATGAGTAATCCAGCGGTTACGATTAAAAATATCGAACAAGCGATTATTGATAAGGGTTTTGAAAAAGGTTGGATTAAACCTTATGATGTGGAATATAAAACTGGAAAAAAAATCGCAATCATAGGATCTGGCCCTGCGGGATTGGCTGCAGCAGATGAGCTTAACAAGTTAGGTCATAATGTGAGTATTTTCGAGCGGGATGATCGTATTGGTGGTTTGCTAATGTATGGCATTCCAAATATGAAGCTCGGCAAAGATATTGTTGATCGTCGTGTTAATTTTATGAAAGACTGCGGTGTTGAATTTATAACTAATGTTAATGTCGGTAAAGATATTACAACACAGGCACTACAAAAAGATTTTGACGCCATTATCTTTACAACAGGCGCAAGCGAGGCCAGAGATCTGCCAGTTGATAATCGTGATGCTAAAGGCGTACATATGGCGATGGAATATTTAGCCATTAATACAAAAAGCTTATTAGACACCGGCCATGCTGATGAATCAGATCTTTCTGCTAAGGGTAAGGATGTGATTGTTATTGGTGGTGGTGACACAGGTACGGATTGTATTGGTACAGCCATTCGCCAAGGTGCAAAATCAGTGGTTAATTTTGAACTCATGAGTCAACCACCTGTAGAGCGCGCAGATGACAATCCATGGCCACTTTGGCCATTGATTTATCGGGTTGATTATGGTCATGCTGAAGCGCAAGCGGTATTTGGTGAAGATCCAAGACAATACCAGCTTATGACTAAGGCATTTATCAAGGATGACAATAACAATCTGACTGGTCTTGTTACCATTGAGGTGACATTCGATAATGGCCAATTGACTGAAATTTCCGGTAGTGAAAAAACTTGGGAATCTCAATTGGTGCTACTTTCAATGGGCTTTGTTTCTCCAGAGCATTATGTAAGTGATGATGCAGATATTGAATTGGATGAGCGTGGTAATTACAAAGCTAATTATGGTCAGTATCAAACCTCACAAGAGGGTATCTTTACAGCAGGTGATTGTCGTCGTGGCCAGTCATTAGTTGTATGGGCGATTGACGAAGGTCGCGGTGTTGCCAAG
>NZ_CAXCCZ010000019.1:0-25556 GCF_963981275.1 uncultured Candidatus Thioglobus sp.
TCTACAGGCGACATTCTACGTGGCGCAGTAGCGGCAGGCACTGAACTAGGCAAGCAAGCACAAGCAGCAATGAACGCTGGTGACTTAGTCTCTGATGATTTAATCATGGGCATTATGGAAGAGCGCTTACAAGAAGATGATTGTAAATCTGGCTATTTATTAGACGGCTTTCCACGCACAATTCCACAAGCAGAAGCGCTAAAAGCACTACTTGAAAAAATGGGCGAAAAACTAGATGCAGCTGTTGAAATTGACGTACCACGTGATGTAATCCTTGATCGTTTAACAACGCGTCGTACTTGTGAAAGTTGTGGCGCAATTTACAATACTAAGTCTAACCCGACTAAAGTTGAAGGTGTTTGTGATAAATGTGGCGGTGCAGCAGTACAACGTGAAGATGAAACGGAAGAAGCAATCAGCAATCGTCTTAATGTATACAACGACCAGACAGCACCTTTAGTGGGCTTCTACAAAGAAGAAGGTCTATTGCTTTCAGTAGATGCGACTTCATCTGATGCAGTTATTAATGCAATTACTGCTAAGATTGGCTAAAGCTTTTGTAGCTTATTTACTCGTTAAATAAGCACTGTAAGCATCTAAAAAACCCCTGCTGTATTTTTATAGCAGGGGTTTTTTATTATCTAAAGTCAATCAATCGCACCAAAGTGGATTGTCTTGGGACTATATTTGACTTATAATTCACCCAGATATTATGAGGAGAAATTCATGAAGCGATTTTTATTGCCATTATTTTTTGTATTGCTTTCTACTTTTGCCCAGGCTCAAGGAGAGTTGTTACCGGCTGACAAGGCTTTTTCTTTTAAGGCTAGTGTGGTGAACAATGATATTGTTCTAGATTGGAATATTGCCAAAGGCTATTACCTTTATAAAGAAAAAATCAAGATATCGAGTGATTACTCTTCGCAGCTAGGTGTGGCTAAATTTCCGCCCGCTAAGATTAAAAACGATGAATTTTTTGGCAAAGTGGGGATCTATAGAAAATCTGTCAAAGTCAAGATACCGGTACTAGAAGGTGATGCTAGCTCTTTATTGCTTAATGTTACTTTTCAAGGGTGTGCAGATTTAGGCGTTTGCTATCCACCAATTACGAAAGCTGTCGCCCTAGATATTAGTGCACTGAAAAAACCTTCTTTAGTTGATAACGCCTTTGATATATTCTCCCAGGCCAAACAAAGCGCACAGTCTGTGGTTGATAAAATCAAGCCAATTTCTGATGAACCTCTACCAGCAGACGAAGCCTTTAAATTTTCAGTTGATGCTGTTGATGCCAACACGCTCATTGCCTCGTGGGATATTCATCATGAGTATTACTTATATCATGATAAGTTTTTTGTTGACGTTAAAGGTGCGGAATTTGGCACCATTAACTTCCCTGAGGGAAAAATTAAAGATGATCCTTTATTTGGCAAGGTGCAAATCCATAAAGGTCGGTTAGAGATTAAGCTGCCGCTTAAAAATATTCAAACTCAAAATATCAGCTTTACTGCTCGCTACCAAGGCTGTTGGACGGGTGGAATTTGCTACCCGCCACAGGAAAAAATAATTGAACTCACTTTGCCTGTGCAAAATAAAACAGCGCCAACAACTAACAAGCAACAAACCAGCCCAGCACCCGTAGCGGCTGATGCGCCAGCGTCGCTCAACGAAACAGACAAAATTGCCGCACTTTTGCAACAAGATAATATTTTCTGGGTGTTGGCCAGCTTCTTTGGCTTTGGCTTATTGTTGTCACTTACGCCTTGTGTGTTCCCAATGATTCCGATTTTATCGGGCATTATTGTTGGCCAAAAAGGTGAGGTAACCACTCGAAAGGCACTGATTATGTCTGTTGTATTTGTCCTAGCCATGAGTGTGACCTATTCTATCGCCGGTGTTCTGGCTGGCTATTTTGGCGAGAATTTGCAAGTCCTGTTCCAAACGCCTTGGGTGTTAGTGGTCTTTAGCTTGATCTTTGTGGCCTTGGCTTTTTCCATGTTTGGTTATTTTGAAATTCAACTACCTGCTAGCTTGCAAGCCAAAATTGCCAATATAAGCAATAAACAAGAAGGGGGCCATCTAATCAGTGTTGCTATTATGGGATTTTTATCTGCGCTGATTGTTGGTCCGTGTGTGGCGCCGCCTTTAGCAGGCGCTCTAATCTATATTGGTCAAACGGGTGACGCACTGCTGGGCGGTTTGTCATTATTTGTCATGAGTTTGGGCATGGGTGCACCACTCATTCTGATTGGTGCTGGCGTGAGCAAGCTGCCGAAAGCTGGCGGCTGGATGGACAATGTTAAATATGTCTTTGGTATTCTGATGTTTGCAGTGGCAATCTGGCTACTAGATCGCATCATCTCCGATGTGACCTCTCTGGTTCTTTGGGCAGCCTTATTCAGCATCTCGCCAATTGCCATGGGTGTACTCAACAAGCTAACAGACACGCCAAATGCCTGGGCTAGAATCTTTAAAGCCATCGGCTTGTTGATTATGTTCTACGGTATTTTGCTGTGGGGCTTAGTGGCTCGCGGTGGTGGCGACATGCTGGCACCGCTCTCAGGTTGGGGGGCGTCTGGCGCTCAAACAGAACAAGTGCATGTGCAGTTTGAAAAAATCAAAAGCATCAATGATCTTGATCGAGTGTTAGTGCGTGCGCAAAAAAATAATCAAGTTGTTATGCTGGATTTTTATGCAGACTGGTGCATTTCTTGCAAGGAGCTTGAGCGCTTTGTATTTAGCAACAGTCAAGTTGTTGACAGCATGAAAAATGTCATTGCTGTACAAGCTGATGTGACCAAAAACGACGCAGCTGATAAAGCACTAATGGCTAAATTTAACATTATCGGACCTCCGGGAATTTTATTTTTCAAAGCTGGTGTTGAGCACCGAGCTCAGCGTATTGTCGGTGAAATCAACGCCCAAGGGTTTCTAGAGCACTTAAACAAGGTTAGGTAAATGCTTAGTCGCTAAAAGTCGTCCAAAGCTGACTATCGTGCATGATGTTGGTGGTAAAATCAGAATTATTTGAAATGTATTATTGGCGCTATGGACATCTTATTGCTAAACGGCCCTAACCTAAACATGCTTGGCACTCGTGAGCCAGATCTTTATGGTGCGCATACACTTGACGATATTGTTGGGCGTTTAACCCAGCTTGCAGCTGATGCTGATCTTAGTCTAGACCACCACCAAGACAATTCCGAAGTGGGGCTGATTGATAAGATTCACGCAGCCAGCAACAATGGCACAAAATACATTATTATTAATCCAGCAGCCTTTACACATACATCCGTTGCATTGCGTGATGCGCTGCTAGCAGTCGGCATTGAATTCACTGAAATTCACTTGTCTAACGTCTATAAACGTGAAGATTTTCGTAAAAAATCTTATTTCTCAGATATCGCACAAGGCGTAATTTCTGGCTTTGGTGCACAAGGCTATGATTTTGCAATGAGTGCAGCAATCAAACACATTAAATCAAAGGGGTAAAAAATGGATATTCGCAAAGTAAAAAAACTAATGGAATTATTAGAAAAATCTGGCATGGCAGAAATTGAAATTGTCGAAGGCGAAGAGTCAGTTCGCATCTCCCGTTATGGCGACGCTCCTATGGCTGCAGCACCTATGGCAATGCCAGTTGCGCCAGCACCAGTACCGGTCGCTGTAGTAGAGAGCACGGCGGCTGTTGATCCAATCAAAGCCATTGATGGCCATCCAATTACTTCGCCAATGGTGGGTACTTTTTATGGCGCCGCTTCTCCAACTTCTGATGTCTTTGTTAGTATTGGTCAACATGTTAATCAAGGTGATACCGTTTGTATTGTTGAAGCCATGAAAATCATGAACCAGATCGAAGCAGATCAATCAGGCACAGTGACTGAAATCTTATGTCAAGATGGTGATGCTGTAGAATTCGGACAAACACTGGTTATTATTAAATGATTACAATGAATAAGATTCAAAAGGTTCTGATTGCCAATCGAGGTGAGATTGCGCTTAGAATTTTACGGGCTTGTAAAGAGCTTGGCATTAAAACTGTTGCGGTTTACTCAACAGCAGACAAAGATCTTAAACATGTGCGTCTAGCAGATGAGGCTGTTTGTATTGGCCCGCACCCCTCAGCAGATAGCTATTTAAATATTCCAGCACTTATCGCAGCTGCCGAAGTAACCCATGCAGATGCTATCCATCCAGGCTATGGATTTTTATCAGAAAGTGCTGATTTTGCACAGCGTGTTGAGGAAAGTGGCTTTATCTTTATTGGACCAAGAGCTGAAAACATTCGCGTGATGGGTGACAAGGTTGCAGCGATTGAAGCCATGCAAAAATCAGGCGTGCCTTGTGTACCTGGCTCTGATGGCGCACTTGACGAAGATCCAATCAAAAACATGGAGTTGGCTCGTAATATTGGCTTACCAATTATTATTAAAGCCTCAGGTGGAGGTGGTGGACGTGGTATGCAAGTGGTAGAGAAAGAGTCCAGCCTACTTGCCTCAATTGAACTTGCCAAGTCTGAAGGTTTAAGTTTTTTTGGTAATGCAGAAGTCTACATGGAGAAATTCTTGACCACGCCTCGCCATGTTGAAATTCAAATTTTAGCAGATGAACACGGCAATGCAGTGCACTTGGGTGAGCGTGACTGCTCCATGCAACGTCGTCACCAAAAGGTGGTAGAAGAAGCGCCAGCGCCAGGTATTACACCTGAGTTACGCAACAAAATTGGCTCAGTTTGTGCTGATGCTTGTAAGGCAATTAACTATCGTGGTGCGGGTACGTTCGAATTTTTATTTGAAAATAATGAATTTTACTTCATTGAGATGAATACCCGTGTACAGGTCGAACATCCGGTCACAGAGATGATAACTGGTGTTGATATTGTACGTGAACAAATTCTTATTGCTGATGGGCAAGAGTTATCGTTCTCACAAGAAGATGTCACCATTAAAGGCTTTTCAATTGAGTGTCGTATTAATGCTGAAGATCCTAACAACTTCATGCCTTCTCCGGGAAAAATTACTCAATATCATGTTGCAGGTGGCTTAGGCGTGCGCGTGGATTCACATGTTTACAACGGCTATACTGTACCGCCTCATTACGATTCAATGATTGGCAAATTAATCACCCATTCAGACACTCGACTTGGTGCTATTGTCAAAATGCAAAATGCGCTAAGTGAAATGGTAATTGACGGCATTAAAACTAACATACCGTTGCAGGCTCGTATCATGAAAGACGAGGTGTTTCAAGAAGGCGGCATGAACATCCACTACTTGGAAAAAATGCTTGGAGAGTCACACTAACATCTTAAAACATTATGATTAAAGCAGGCATTATTGGTGGCACCGGCTATACCGGTGTAGAGCTACTCAGACTTCTTCACAACCATTCTGAGGTTGAAGTGGTGGCTATTAGCTCCCGATCTCTAGATGGTAAGCGAGTGGACGGTGTTTTTCCATCCCTGGTTGGACACTCAGACCTAGTATTTTCCTTGCCTAGTGATACCATTTTAAACACTTGCGACGTCATCTTCTTTGCCACCCCTCACGGAGTGGCCATGGAAGGCGCTGGTGCCTTTATTGATAAAGGTATTAAGGTTATTGATTTGGGTGCTGACTTTAGAATTACAGACCAAACCGAATGGTCAAAATGGTATGGCATGGAGCATACTCAGGCCACACTACTTGATTCAGCAGTTTACGGCTTGCCAGAGACCAATCGAGACCAAGTCAAAGAGGCTATGCTGTTAGCCAATCCAGGTTGCTATCCAACAGCTGTGCAGTTAGCCTTAAAGCCATTAATTACCAATAAGTTAATTAGCCTGACTGGCATTGTGGCTGATTGTAAATCGGGCGTAAGTGGTGCCGGACGAGGTGCTAATCAAGCAATGCTGCTATGTGAAGCTAGTGAAAGCTTAAAATCTTATGGTGTTAGCGGACATCGACATTATCCTGAAATTAAGCAGGAGCTTGAGATTCTTGCGAATGAAGAGGTTAATTTCACCTTTGTACCGCACTTAGTACCAATGATTCGTGGCATGCAGGCCACTATCTATGTAGATTTGCTAGATGAAAATATAGATGTAAGACCTTATTTTGTCGATACCTATTCTGAGGAGCCTTTTGTTAAAATCTTAACTGATGGTGTTTATCCAGAAACACGCAGTGTTAAGTCGTCAAATTTTTGCCAAATTTCGATCCAGAAAATACCTAATAGCAATAAACTTGTTATTATGTCGGTGATCGATAATCTGGTCAAGGGCGCCTCTGGTCAAGCAGTTCAAAATATGAATATTATGTTTGGCTTAGATGAAACGTCAGGATTAACGTCCATTGGACTATTACCTTAAAGAGAGATTATGTCAGAAACCTTACAATTAGAAGAGGCCGATATTATTTTTAGCGACACCGCTGCTAACAAAGTATCCGCCTTAATTCAAGAAGAAAAAAATGATAACCTTCGCCTAAGAGTCTATATTACAGGCGGAGGTTGTTCAGGATTTTCCTATGGATTTACCTTTGACGAGGAGCACAAAGAAGGAGATTCTGGTGTGAATAATAATGGCGTTCAGCTGGTTGTTGATCCGATGAGCTATCAATATCTTATTGGCGCGACAGTAGACTACCTTGAAGATTTACAAGGGTCAAGATTTATCATTCATAATCCTAACGCCAAAACTACTTGTGGGTGTGGCTCTTCTTTTTCAGTTTAAAAGATAGATTGATCAAGTGCCACATTATGAAGTTATTATTTATATAGTGAATAAGCAAGACTGATTAAGAGTAACCTACTAAGTGATAGTTAGTAAAACGATGGCGACTTTGCTTTGAGAGCACCTATAGTAGCCTGATTAATCATTTATTAAAGGAGAGATATTATGATTGAATACATTCCTGGCCTTGCTGGCATTCCAGCAACTGAATCATCCATTTCCTCAATTGATGGGAAAAATGGCATCTTAGCCTACCGTGGATATTCCATTAAAGATCTTGCAAAAAATGCCTCATTCGAGGAGGTTGCCATGCTGCTTCGTGATGGTGAGCTGCCTAGTGCTAGTGAGCTAGAAGAGTTTCGATGCATTCTACATAAGCGTTACGAAGTTAAGCGCAACATTCGACAGATGATGTGGGCTTTACCAGCTGACGGACACCCGATGGATGTATTGCAAACAGCCATTGCTGCCATGGCAACTTTTTATCCTGATGCAGGTGCAAAAGATCCAAACTCTGCCTTTACTCAAAACGCATTAACTAAAATTATTGCCAACATGAGCACCTTGGTGGCGATGTGGGCAAGAATTCGCGTCGGTTACGATCCAATTCCACCTAGTAAAAATATGTCTTATGCGAAAAATTTCTTATACATGTCTTTTGGCGAGGAGCCAGATGATGATATTGTTCAGCTGTTTGACGCTTGTTTAATTTTGCACGCTGAGCACACAATTAACGCCAGCACTTTCTCGGCCATGGTAACTGCATCAACCCTTGCCAACCCTTTCGCATCAATTTCCGCAGCAGTAGGAACACTAGCAGGCTCTCTACACGGAGGAGCCAATGAAGATGTACTTAAGATGTTAGATGAAATTGGCGATGCAAAAAATGTTCGTGGCTATATTGAAAACCGCTTAAAAAACAAACAAGTTATCATGGGCATGGGGCATCGTGAATATCGCGTGAAAGACCCTCGCGCAACAATCTTGCAAGAAATGATCGAAGCCTACATTAAAAAATCAGGGATCACACTGTCCAAACGTTTTGAAACTGCTTTAGAAGTAGAGCGTGTTTGTGAGGAGCTATTGTCCTCAAAAGGCGTTTATCCAAATGTAGACTTCTATTCAGGCATTTTGTATTCTGAAATTTTCAAAATCCCTAAAGAGCACTTTACCCCAATTTTTGCCATGGCACGTTCTGCGGGCTGGGCAGCACATTGGCATGAGCAAGTAGGGCATAATAGAATCTTTAGACCAACACAAATATATGTCGGTCATGATTTTAGAGATTACCCGAGCAAATAAACCGATGGACAACACCACACACTTTGGCTTTAAAGATGTAGACACTAACGATAAACAAGGTTTGGTTAGAGGTGTGTTTGACTCTGTCGCCAGCAAGTACGACCTTATGAATGACGTCTTGTCCTTTGGCGCTCATCGCCTGTGGAAGCGCTACACCATTGCATCTTCCAATGTAAAAATTGGTGATAAAGTGCTCGATATTGCAGGTGGAACAGGCGATTTAGCCATTGAGTTTCGAAAGAAAGTGGGCGACTCTGGACAGGTTATCTTGTCTGATATTAATGCTGCCATGCTGGGCGAAGGTCGAAAAAACCTAGTTAACAAAGGTATTTTTGGTGTAGATTACGTTCAACTAAATGCTCAATACTTACCCTTTGAAAGCGACACCTTTGATTGTATTTCCATTGCCTTCGGCCTTAGAAATGTGACCGATAAAGATCAAGCTCTGCGTGAAATGCACCGAATTTTAAAACCTGGTGGGTGTTTATTAATTTTGGAATTTTCTAAAACTGACTCTGAACTTTTAAAAAAATTCTACGATTTTTACTCATTTAACGTCATGCCAAAATTGGGTGGCATCATTGCCGATGATGAGGAGTCTTATCAATACCTGGCCGAGTCTATCCGCAAACACCCTGATCAAGAAACTTTAAAAGATATGGTGCTAGAAGCGGGCTTTGGATTTTGTGAATATCATAACCTGTCAGGTGGCATTGTCGCTCTGCACAAAGGTATAAAGACCTAACACCATCATGCAACACTTTGTTCTTGAACAGGCATTGAACTTCCTTATTCAAAATGGTTCGGTTAATATTAAGCCCCTAGAGTCGAAAGTTATTCGATTTACACTCATCGATTCGCTGCTTGAAGTTAATTTCATTTGTACAAATAATCGTATTTTTGTCACCAGCGATTTGAGCACACCAAGTGATGTCGACATCAAGCTAAAACCTGGCGTATTTTTTGCTTTGTTTAAAGGCGAGGATCTTACCGAACTACTAAGACAAGATAAAATTCATATCCATGGAGATGTGAAAACTGCACAGCTTTTAGTAGATCTACTATCTGAAGCGGATATTGATCTGGAAGAGCTAATATCTCATCATACTGGCGATATCATTGCGCACGAGATTGGCAAAACCGCCAAAAAATTCAAACAAATTGCTAAAACTTCACCCAATCCAATTGATGCACTCAAAGACGGGTTAAGCGAACTACTGATCAGTCCAAAGGTTTCTAAACAGTACGCCAATAAAAATCATTAACCATGCACAGCTTGTTTAGATTTTTTAGAATTTCACGAGTGTTAATGCGTTATCGATTAGACGCTTTAGTGCTTTCAACACCTTTGCTAAAAAGCTTTAAACCTCTATTGTATTTAACTCCTTGGTATTATTTTCCAATTAAAAAATACTCAAGAGGCCAAAGAATTCGCCTTGCTCTTGAAGAACTGGGTCCTATTTATATTAAGTTCGGGCAAACACTATCTACTCGTCCAGACTTACTGCCTGAGGATATCAGTTTAGAGCTCAAAAAATTACAAGACAGCTGCCCCGCCTTCAGCACACAACAAGCAAAAACTCTAATTGAAGAGGCTTTGGACGGCAAGATTGAGCAACTTTTTCAAAGTTTTGATGAGCAACCCCTAGCAAGCGCCTCAATCGCTCAAGTGCATACTGCCACTACATTAGAAGGTGAAGCGGTGGTTGTTAAAGTGGTTCGTCCAGAAATTAGCAAACTAATTACTCGCGATATTAAACTAATGTACACCCTGGCCAAACTATTCAACAAGCACCCTCTGGCCAAAAAAATTCGACCCGTTGAAGTGGTTGGAGAATTTGAAGCCATTATTACCAATGAATTAGACATGCGTATTGAAGCCACGCATTGTGACAAAATTAGGCACAACTTTAAACAGTCTGAACTGCTTTACATTCCCAAAGTTTATCATCACCTGAGTCGCACCAATGTACTCACGACTGAACGTATTTATGGCACTCCAGTTGGCGAAATTGATAAACTAAAAGCCAACAACATTGACATGAAGCGCCTAGCAGAACAAGGGGTGATTATTTTCTTTACTCAGGTGTTTAAGCATAATTTTTTCCATGCAGATATGCACCCCGGCAATATTTTTGTCTCTGACACGGGTCAATATATTGGTGTCGACTTTGGCATCATGGGTGTCTTAAGTGAAGACGATAAAGACTTTTTGGCGGATATATTTTTGGCCTTTTTTAACCAAGACTACCAAAAGGTAGCACAGGTTTATATTGACTCTGGTTGGGTTGGCCTGCATACAGACGAAAAAGCTTTCGAGGCTGCTGTGAAAAAAATATGCGACCCGATGTTTGATAAGCCACTGGGTGATATCTCTTTTGGACAGGTGCTACTCGACTTAATTCAAGAAGCTAAGAATTTTGACATCAAAGTTCAGCCTCAGCTGTTATTATTAGACAAGACTTTGCTTAATATTGAAGGCCTAGGTAGACAGCTCTATCCACAACTAGATTTGTGGTCAACCGCCAAACCATTTTTAGAAGACTTAATGAAAGAGAGATATAGCGTGAAAAATACCTTTGAAAAACTAAAAGAAGAAGCCCCTCAACTATTAAAAGACATTCCAGAACTGCCAGCACTCACGATTAATGCGCTGAAGCAGTTGGGAAAAATGAAGGATATTAACAAACTCTATTCTCAGCAAACCGAGCAAATCGTTACCCAATTGAGTAACAATGCAAATCGACAAACTGCTGCTATATTTTCTGGTTCGTTACTAATCCTGTCGGGTGTTTTTGCGGTTAATAATGCTTGGTTTTCCAGCGGAATTAGCGCACTAGCAGCTGTACTATTCTGGATCAAATCTAGATAGCCTTTCAAAAAGGATTTGTTTAGGGTAAAATCAACCCCTTGATATATTTGGTCGCAAAATATATGAACTAAGTCAACACCCTTATTATGGTGTTTTTTTTATTTTACGGAGTACAAACATGAGTTTAACAATCAATGCAACAAAGCGTGAAGATCAAGGTAAAGGTGCGAGCCGCCGCCTACGTCGCGCAGAACAAATCCCTGCAATTATCTATGGCGCTGGTAAAGCACCAAGCAACATTACCCTAGGTATTCACGAAATTACACACCTATTAGAGAACGAAGAGTCTTACACTTCTGTACTAGATCTAATGGTTGGCAAGAAAAAAGAGCCAGTGATTATTAAAGACCTACAACGCCATCCAGCAAAAAACATTGTGACTCATGTTGACTTTTTGCGTGTTAACTTAAAGCAAGCGCTTGTTACTAACATCCCGCTACACTTTCTTGGTGCAGATGAAAATGAGAGTATTCGTCTTGGTGCCATTCTTAACCAATTCGTTACTTCAGTTGAAGTTTCTTGTTTACCAGCTGACCTACCGACTTCAATTGACGTAGACATCACTAACTTAACATTAGGTGATCATATCAGTCTAACTGGACTAGACATCCCTAAAGGCGTTACACTGACTGCTCTAACACACGGCGATATTGAAGCTCACGACCAAAGCGTTGTTGCGGTTCAAGAAGCTAAGAAGATGGCTGAAGTTGAAGATGATGCACCAGTTGCACCTGAAACTGAAGTGGCTGGCGATGAAGACGCTGCTGACACAGAAGGCGACGAGTAATTTCTAAGTAAATAATTATGGCCATAAAACTGATTGTTGGTCTGGGAAATCCAGGTAAAGACTATCAGTCACATCGTCATAATGTTGGGTTTTGGTTTTGCGACGCACTAGCCAATTTACACTCAGCTACTTTTAAAAAAGAAGCTAAATTTTTCGGTGATGTGGCACAAGCCTCAATTGCCGGTGTTAGCGTTCGCCTACTAAAACCTACTACCTTTATGAATCGATCAGGTCAATCTATTCAAGCTTTGGCGAATTTTTACCAGCTAGAAGTTGATGAAATACTGGTTGTACATGATGAACTCGATCTAGAGGTGGGTATTGCCAAACTTAAAGTAGAAGGCGGACATGGCGGACATAACGGCTTGCGTGACACGATCAAAGCACTGGGCAGTAAAGCGTTCTATCGACTGCGTCTAGGTATTGGCCATCCAGGCAACAAGACACAAGTTGCCGACTTTGTTTTGCACGCTCCGAATAAAAGCGAACTAGGCCACATTCAAAACGCTCTAGTGGATGCTTTACAAGTCATAGAAGAAGTTGTCAAAGGTAATATTGATCAAGCCATGAAGAGCTTACATACAAAAGGATAGCTAAGCTGGTTAAAGCTTAACACAATCCAAAAGGAGAAAAAATGGGATTTAAATGCGGTATTGTTGGACTGCCTAATGTTGGAAAATCAACCTTATTCAATGCACTAACTCAAGCTGGTATTGAGTCAGAAAACTATCCTTTTTGTACTATCGAGCCCAATGTTGGCATCGTGCCAATTAATGACAAGCGACTTGCTGAGCTTGCCAAAATTGTTGACCCTCAAAAAATTCTACCCACCACTATGGAGTTTGTTGATATTGCCGGTCTAGTTGAAGGCGCCTCTAAAGGAGAAGGATTAGGCAATCAATTCCTGACCAATATTCGTGAAACAGACGCCATTGTTCACGTCGTTCGTTGTTTTGAAGATGATGACATTATCCATGTGGCAGGTAAAATCTCTCCACTAGATGACATTGAAATTATCAACACTGAGCTAGTCTTAGCTGATCTTACGGCAGTTGAAAAACTCATGCAAAAAGCCATAAAAAACACCAAATCTGGGCAAAAGGACGGCATCCCTTTAAAGGAATTACTTGAAAGAATATTGCCCGCCTTAGAGGCTGGACAAAGCGCTAGAAGCCTGGATTTTGATGATGAAGAGTTAAAACTTTTACGCGGCTTTCAACTACTCACTATCAAGCCTGTACTTTATATGGCTAATGTCAGCGAGGAGGGGTTTGAAAACAACCCGCACTTGGATTTGGTTAGAAGCTTCGCACAATCTGAGGGTGCAGAAGTCGTGGCTATTTGTGCTGATATTGAAGCTGAAATTTCAGAGCTTGATGCAGATGAAAAACAAGATTTCTTGGATGAGATGGGGCAAACAGAGTCAGGACTTGATCGTCTTATTCGAGCAGGATATACCTTGCTAGGATTACAAACCTACTTTACTGCAGGTGTTCAAGAAGTGCGCGCCTGGACAATTAATATTGGCGATAGTGCGCCACAGGCAGCTGGAAAAATTCACGGAGACTTTGAAAAAGGCTTTATTCGAGCTGAAACTATTGCCTTTGATGATTTTGTTGAGTTTGGCGGTGAAAAAGGCGCCAAAGAAGCAGGAAAACTCCGCTCTGAAGGCAAGGAATATATCGTTCAAGATGGCGATGTGGTACACTTCTTGTTTAATGTTTAACTTTAATACTGAAGGCTAATATCAAGATGATGAAATCTAAAAAAGATACCAAACTTTTGTTAATTCTTGATGGCTGGGGGCATTCTGAAGCAACAGAAAACAATGCGGTTGCTCAAGCCAAAACCCCAGTTTGGGATAGCTTTATTCAAAAATTTCAACATTCTCTTATTCTGACTAGTGGCAAGCAAGTGGGCTTGCCAGGCGAGCAAATGGGCAATTCTGAAGTTGGCCATCTTAACTTGGGCGCAGGTCGTGTCGTTAAACAAGACTTTACGCGCATTCACAGCGAAATAAAAAATGGCGATTTCTTTAGAAATCCTACGCTTAGAAATTCTCTTGAATATGCTAATGACAACAATAAAGCTGTTCATATCATGGGTCTGTTATCAGATGGCGGTGTACACTCTCATGAAGAACAAATTCATGGCATGCTAGAAATGGCCAAACAATACGGCTGTCAGGATGTCTACTTACACATGTTTACCGATGGTAGAGATTGCGCACAAAAGAGCGCTAAAAAATACATCCAAAAGCTAGAGGATAAAATTACTGAAATAGGTGTTGGTGAAATTGCCAGCATTATTGGGCGTTATTTTTCTATGGATAGAGACAACCGCTGGTCACGAATACGTTGTGCGTATGAACTCATCTCCAAAGGTAAGTCTAACTTTTTAGCTAAGACTGCCCTAGATGCGGTTGAACAAGCTTATTCACGTGGCGAGACCGACGAGTTCATTCAATCAACTGTTATTAATGCGCCAACCAAAATTAGCGAAGGTGATGTCCTCATCTTTATGAACTATCGAGCAGATCGTGCACGTCAGATTACACAAGCCTTTACCGATGAAAACTTCCAAGGGTTTTCACGTGGAACATTTGTTCCTAGTCAATTTGTCTGCCTAACTGAATATAAAAAAGACTTTAATTTGCCAGTTGCTTATCCATCGTCTAAGCTCAATAATGTACTAGGTGAATATTTGGCCGACCTCGGCATGACACAGCTTAGAATTGCCGAAACTGAAAAATATGCCCATGTTACTTTCTTTTTAAATGGTGGCGTAGAGCGCCCTTTTAACGGCGAGGACCGTGTTTTAATTCCGTCACCAGAAGTCGCAACTTATGACCTTAAGCCTGAGATGAGCGCATTCGAACTGACTGACGAATTAGCTGAAAATATTGAAAGTCAAAAGTATAACTTAATCATTTGTAACTTTGCCAATACGGATATGGTGGGTCACTCGGGCAAACTCGATGCAGCGATCAAGTCTGTTGAAGCCGTGGATGCCTGCCTAGGCATTATTTATCAAGCCATTAAAACCATTGGTGGTGAAATACTAATCACAGCTGATCATGGTAATGTCGAACAAATGGTCAATCCAGAAACTCAAGAGGTGCATACCGCCCATACCAACAACCCGGTACCACTAATATTTGTCAGCCCTAGAGAAGCAACAATAGCAAAGCCATGCAAAGGTGCGCTGTCTGATATCGCCCCCACTTTATTGGCGATGATGGATGTTGAAAAACCAAGTGAAATGACTGGCGAAAGCTTACTAACTTTTAAGTAAAATATATTTAAGAACTAACCCCAAATAAACGGAGATAAACATGAAACAAGATTATTTTATTGCCCCATCAATCCTTGCAGCAGACTTTGCTAAATTAGGCGAAGAGGTTGATAGCGTTTTGCGCGATGGCGCAGACATTGTTCACTTTGATGTCATGGACAACCATTACGTACCCAATCTAACTATTGGTCCAATGGTCTGTGACGCCTTAAGAAAGCACGGAGTTACTGCGCCAATTGATGTACATCTAATGGTCAAACCTGTAGACAGAATTATTCCTGACTTTATTGCTGCTGGCGCTTCATATATCACTTTTCATCCAGAAGCCTCAGAGCACATTGATAGAACACTAGGCATGATTCAAGAAGGCGGATGCAAATCAGGCTTGGTCTTTAATCCAGCAACACCACTACATGTTCTAGAAAATGTTATGGACAAAGTTGATATGATCCTATTAATGTCAGTTAACCCGGGCTTTGGCGGACAATCTTTTATTCCACAAACATTAGAAAAGTGCCGCCAAGTGCGACAGTTAATTGATGCTAGTGGTAGAGACATTCGTTTAGAGATCGACGGTGGCGTTGGCCCTGCCAATATCCGTGAAGTTGCAGAAGCCGGTGCAGATACCTTTGTGGCAGGCTCAGCCATCTTTAATACAGATGACTACAAGGCAACCATTGACATAATGCGTGCGGAGCTTGCCAAGGCAAAATAATCAGCATCACTACCGCTCTAAGCGCTTGATACATCAGTGTTTATTCGGTATAATTGCTTTTTTTAAGATTTTACTTGGGCGTATAACGTACTAAGAAAAAATCTAAAGTTGAGTTAGGCGCTTGTAAATCAAGCGCCTAACTCGTTTTAATGTATCACGCAGCTCGACATAGCAGCCAGGGTGCCCTAAAAAATAAAAGGGTTGGTTGTTAGAAGTTGTGGAAGGGAGTGTTATAAAAGAGCACTCCATTAACCCCGGAGAAATAAAAATGGCAAAAACGTCAATGAAAAAAATGCTTGAAGCAGGTGTTCACTTTGGTCACCGCTCACGCTTCTGGCATCCAAAAATGGATCAATACATCTATGGCACTCGTAATGGTGTTCATATTATTAACCTAGAAAAAACACTGCCAATGTTTAACGATGTGCTTAACTTTGCATCAAAAACTGCTGCTGCTGGCGGCTCAATTCTTTTTGTGGGTACTAAGCGTGCAGCTAGTGACATCATGAAAGAGGAAGCAATTCGTTGTGGCATGCCTTACGTTAACCATCGTTGGTTAGGTGGCATGATGACTAACTACAAGACCATCAAAGCATCAATCAAACGCTTGAAAGACCTAGAGTTTCTAGCAGAAGAAAACTTTTCACAGTTTGGAAAGAAAGAAGCACTAATGATGACTCGTGAGATGGACAAACTAGAGCGTAGTCTAGGTGGTATTAAAGATCTTGGTGGCATTCCAGACGTTGTATTTGTGATCGATATTGGTCATGAGAAAAATGCCATTGCAGAATCTAAAAAATTAGGCCTTCCAATTATTGGTATTGTTGATACTAATCACAATCCTGAAGGCATTGATTACGTTGTTCCTGGTAATGATGACTCTATCAGAGCAATTAGCTACTACGCAAGAGAAGTGGCTAATGCTGTCTTAGAAGCTAAAGCAGCTGCTGGTACTCAAGTTAAAAAGGCACCTGTTGCTAAAAAAGCAGCGCCAGCTAAGAAGGCCGACAAAGTTGTTGAAGAGAAAGTCGCGACACCTGTAGCTGAAAAAGCAGCAGACAAGCCAGCTGAAACTGACCTTAATGCCATGCTAAAAGCTGACTTAGTAGCACTTGCCAAAAAACAAGGTGTTGAAGTAGCGAGCAAAGATACTAAAGCAGACATTATTGCAAAACTTGCGTAATTTATAAAATATTCATTTCTCGAGCGCGAGGAATAACACTATACATAGGAGATAATTATGGCAATTACAGCTGCTTTAGTTAAAGATCTAAGAGAAAGAACAGGCGCAGGCATGATGGACTGCAAAAAAGCGTTGACCGAAACTAATGGCGACATGGAAGCGGCAATTGACTTAATGCGTACTTCTGGTGCCGCAAAGGCTGCCAAAAAATCTGGCCGTGTTGCTGCTGAGGGACTGGTTAAAGTTAATATTAGCGATGATAAAAAAACCGCTACTATTTTAGAAATCAATTCTGAAACTGACTTTGTTACTAAAAGTGACGACTTTATCGGATTTGTTGAAACATTAGGTGCGCTTGCACTTAAGACAACGCCTACAAACATTGATGAGTTTTTAGCTCAAACACTAGACAATGGCGATTCTCTTGAAAAAGCTCGAGAAGATATTGTTGCCAAAGTGGGTGAAAACGTTTCAATTCGTCGTGTTCAAACGGTCACTGTTGATACAGGCGTTATTGGTGCTTATAAGCATGGTGAGCGTATTGCTGTATTGGCTATTTTAGAAGGTGGTGATGAAGCGCTAGCTAAAGATATTGCAATGCATGTTGCTGCGACACGCCCTGAATGTGTTACTGAAGATGAGCTTAACCCTGAACTACTTGAAAGAGAAAAAGCAATTTTTGTTGAGCAAGCTCGTGAATCTGGCAAGCCGGACAATATCATTGAAAAAATGATCGGTGGACGCATGAAAAAGTTTGTTAATGAAGTAACGCTTTACGGTCAAGCTTTTGTCAAGGATCCTGATACAACAGTAGGCGCACTAGCCAAATCAAACAATGCAGAAGTTAAGTCATTTGTTAGATATGAAGTTGGTGAAGGTATTGAAAAGAAAGAAGAAAACTTTGCTGAAGAAGTGGCAGCTCAAATGAAAGGCTAATCCTTTTATTTGAAAGTTTTAAAAAGAGTGCTTATGCGCTCTTTTTTTTTTGCCCTAAACAATGCGTAATTCCTCATCTAGGCATTGCCTGGTGTTGCACTCTTGCACGGTTAACTCTTGATGATACTTTTGACTAATCAAGCTTTTTAACTGCGCTAACTGCTGATCGCTTATCAAATCAGGGTGCTTAGTTATGCGCAACTGAAACTCAACTTTAGAATCCAATAAGATCTGCAAAGACTGCCAAGCTTTCTCTGCTGACTTTGGGGTCTGAGTTACAAGCTCATAATGCAAGGGTAGGTGCTTGATATCAAAACCCACCCAATCAACCAACGACAAACACTGTTCAAATTGATGAGGGTAAGCGCCACCTGTATGCAGACCAATCTTGAATCCTAGCGACTTAACTTCTGACATTGCTTCAAACAAGCCACTTTGCAGACATGGCTCACCGCCACTGAACACAACCGCATCCAGCAAGCCTTGACGCGAGCGAATAAACTGCATTATCTTATCCCATGAGAAATCAGTTTTTTTGTTAGCCGGAATCAATTCATGATTATAACAATATCGACATCGCCAAGGACAGCCTTGGGCAAACACCACACAAGACAAATGGTCTGGATAATCAATGGTTGTTAACGGCTCAAAGCCCCCAACATGAATAGACATGCTAGCCTTCTACTTGCTCTGTAAAGCATAACCGATCGGCATGCTCTGATTGTTTTCCAGGGTTGAAGCTGGTGACAGGGCGATGATAACCCATGACCCGTGTCCACACCTCGCATACTTGTCTTTCTTTATTGGTTAGCAATATTTTTTGCTTTTTCATTTTTATCTCCTTGGTTTTTTAATTTTTTATTGGCTAATAGCACTTCATCACACTTTGGACAATACTCATGTTCACCACTAAGATAGCCATGTGTAGGACAAATTGAGAAGGTTGGGGTGATGGTAATGTAAGGAAGTCTAAAATTGGTTAATGAGCGTTTCACCATCTTCATGCAAGCCTCACCGCTACTGATCCTTTCTCCCATGTATAAATGCAAAACCGTTCCACCCGTGTACTTAGTCTGCAATTCATCCTGCTTTTCTAAGGCCTCAAAAGGGTCGGCAGTATAGCCAACCGGCAGTTGAGATGAGTTAGTGTAGTAAGGCTTGTCCTTAGTGCCAGCATGTAGAATGTCTGGATAGCGCTTCATGTCTTCTTTAGCAAATCGATAGGTCGTTCCTTCTGCCGGCGTAGCTTCTAAATTAAACATGTGGCCCGTTTGCTCTTGAAATTCAATCATGCGTAGTCTAATGTGGTCCAAAAACTCAACCGCCATTGGATAGCCATCTGTCGAGGTAATATCCTCTTTATCCTGGCTAAAATTACGAATCATTTCGTTAATACCGTTAACACCAATAGTTGAAAAATGATTTCTTAGCGTTCCTAAATATCTTTTGGTATATGGAAACAAGCCGTTATCCATTAATTTTTGCACTACTTTTCGCTTAACCTCGAGTGAGTCTTTAGCCATTAACAGTAGTTTATCCAACTGCTCATAAAGTCCTTTTGAATCTCCTTTATATACATGTCCTAAGCGTGCGCAGTTAATAGTTACCACACCTAATGAACCGGTTTGCTCTGCGGAACCAAACAAGCCGTTGCCACGCTTTAATAACTCATTAAGGTCTAGCTGTAGACGACAACACATTGATCTAACCATGTTTGGCTTGAGATCAGAATTAAGGAAATTTTGGAAATAAGGCAGGCCATATTTGGCTGTCATGTCAAATAAGCGCTTGGCATTTTCACTCTCCCAGGGAAAGTCCTCGGTCATATTGTAAGTCGGTATAGGAAAGGTAAATACGCGGCCTTTGGCATCGCCTTCTGTCATAACCTCAATATACGCTTGGTTAATCATGTCCATTTCTACTTGAAGCTCACCATAGGTAAACGGCATCTCTTCATCACCCATCATTGGCACTTGATCGCGCAAATCTTCTGGACAAACCCAGTCAAAAGTCAGATTAGTAAAAGGTGTCTGCGTACCCCATCGAGATGGTACATTAAGATTGTAAATCAGCTCTTGAATGCACTGCTTTACCTCGCCGTAACCCAAGCTATCTAGACGGATATACGGCGCTAAATAAGTATCAAATGAGCTAAATGCCTGAGCACCAGCCCATTCATTTTGTAATGTCCCTAAAAAATTAACCATTTGGCCAACGGCACTACTCAAGTGTTTTGGCGGACCTGCTTCAATTCGGCCCTCAACACCATTCAACCCTTCCCTAAGTAGGGTACGTAGTGACCAGCCTGCACAGTATCCGGCCAACATGTCCAAATCATGGATATGCAAATCTCCTTGTCGATGTGCACTGCCCACCTCCGGCGCATAAACATGGCTTAACCAATAGTTAGCAATCACTTTACCTGATACATTTAGTATCAGTCCGCCGAGCGAATATCCTTGATTTGCATTAGCATTAACACGCCAATCAGCCCTATCTAAATATTCGTTAATTGACGAAGCAACATCCACCAATGTTTTTTTATCGTCTCTCAGTGTTTTGTGTTGTTGGCGGTAAGCGATATAAGCTCTAGCTGTTTTAACAAAATTTGATGAGATGAGCGCTTGCTCCACAACATCCTGGATATGCTCAATATCTGGCTCAATATCCTCTTGGTGGCTTAGTACCTTTAACACTTGTAGTGTCAAAAGTTTAGCTTCATTATCATCCAGCTCTTCGCTGACTTGTCCAGCCCTAAAAATAGCCAAACGAATTTTATCTGAATCAAAAAAGGCACTACTGCCATCTCTTTTAACAACGCTAAGTGGCGCGTTTGCATGGATTGCATCCATATTATCTCCCCCTATTTAATATTAAATCAAAGTGTTTTTTTAATTGTTCACTACATATAGTGTTTTTATATTATAGAACAACTACATGTAGTGGCATATTGACGCAAATCAATAAAGTCAAAATATTTTTATTGTTTGATTTTGATCAATCAAAAATTAGCTTTTTTATCCTAAAATAAAACCAATTAAATTTCAAAAAACTTCTTTATGAGCCTTACTCACTCTGTTATTCCCTCTTTTTTGCCTGTTTCAGCCTTGCTGCAAACTGCCAAATCGGTCAACAATAAAATTATTATTGCTCTATTTAATAAAGTCTTTTCACAAGCAATTAAAGACGGGGATCTTGATTTTCTGGAAGACCAGTGGGTTTTGATTGAGGTTAACGACATCGGCTTGGCGTTCAATCTTAGTCTTAAGCATCGTCAGCTCGTACAAACTCAATACGTCAGTCAGTTTGATTTAACGATTAATGCCAATAGCTGTGATTTTCTAGATCTCATCAGCAGAAGAAAAGATCCGGATACTTTATTTTTTCAAAGAAAAATTAAAATGCGAGGCTCGACCGAACTCGGCCTTCATGTTAAAAATTTTCTTGATGCCTTTGAAACGGACACACACTGGTTAAGCGCCGGCATGGATAAAGTGCTTAAAAAAACCTATCCAGTTCTTAGTAAGTTGTTGTGTAAAAACTCTTGAGCGACTGCCCTTGTCATGAAGCCGAATACTGTCGATGCAATGCACGGCCTAATTCAAGAGATACAAAATACTCTGCCTTTTGATCAAATTAAGGCAGATTTTTGTTCGGACACTTGCTCAGGCTGCTCGATCAAATTAATTGATTTTTTATCAACGGAAACCGAACATTGGCAATACCGGCTAAATCAAGGGGACATTCCTAATTTTAACGACTTAAACAAGTTGGCAAAAATGGCCAAAAAAATTCAAGCAGTATTGCTTAAAAACGGCCTGGTTTAATTTGACCTTGGTCAATGACTTTGTCACATGCCAAAGATAAACTAATGTTTTTTTGCTATAGAGAATCGCCATGCAACTTGCCAAACAAACCACCACAGAATCCCCTTTTTATTTGGATAATGAAGATTCATATCAACGTTGGAGAGATAAAAAATCATTTGCATATCCTGAGAGTATTTCGGAGCTATTGATAGAAGTCAAAGACCCTAAACATCTTAGTAAAAGTGAACACAGCGCCTTATTGGCTTTAACTCAAAAAACCAATATGGCTATTTACATTAGCAACACCGGCAATGATCCATCTGCCTCAATACCTATAGCTATCGCTCGCCAATTTGGTCTTAAAAATATCAATAAAAACTGGTTGGCTGATGAATCTGGACTCACCTCTTTAAGGGTGGTTGATGATGGTATTAGGAAAAACTACATCCCTTATACAAATCGCCTTATCCATTGGCATACTGATGGCTATTACAACGCTCCTGATCAACAGATTCATGCACTTAATCTGCATGTTGTTCAACAGGCCGCCACAGGCGGTGAAAATCAGCTTATGGACCACGAAATTGCCTATCTTCTTTTACGTGAAAAAAATCCAGATTATATCCGCGCACTTATGGCCAATGACGTCATGACCATTCCTGCAGGCACAAAAGCAGATGGCAGTGCCAGACCAGAACGCTCTGGACCAGTGTTTAGTGTTACTGATAGTGGCAATCTACACATGCGCTATACGGCCAGAAGCAGAAACATACGGTGGTCAAGTGATCCGCTTGTGCAAGAAGCTGTTGACTATCTTAGAAAAATCCTTGATAAGGAATATTCATCTTATGTCTTTAAGGGATTGTTAGAGCCCGGCATGGGGTTAATTAGTAACAATGTTCTACATGATAGGGCCGCCTTTACAGACAGCGAACAAAATAAACGCCACTATTATCGCGCGCGCTACTTTGACCGATTAGCTAATACTGACTTTAGCCTATAAAGCCACCCTACTAAGACTGCTGTAGTTCGATACTGCTCATGCCTGGCTGATCAAACCAATAGCCGTCACACTGTTGATAGGCGCTACACGAGCGTAGTGCATCTAGGGCCTGATCGGTGTCAATACTTTGGTCAATTCTATCTTTGAAAGTTTGGATAATCTTTTCAGTGTTTGAAAATTGAGGGCTAATCCTAACAACTTCAACACCCATTTGTTGCATTTGATCTAGCTGCGTAATCAGGTTAAAGGTATCAGCAGATAGAGTCTGTATGCCGTTCATTGTTAAAAAAGACTGCTGCTCTTGAGTAGACAGCAGCAGCCCGTCTTCATACATTAGGCATTTATACTGGCAATCGTCCTTGTCTAAATCATAGGCCCTGGCAGTAAAACAACGTGCTGAAAATGCCAATGGCATTTGGCCAAATACAAACACCTCGGTTTGCAGCTCCGGATTTATTTCTGCCATGATTTGAGCTAAGGTTTTTTGGGATAACTCCACTGGAAAACACCAACGCTTCAAGCCCTTTTTGGCCAGTATATTAAGACTGGCAGCATTGTACAAATTAACACTGGGCCCAGTCACAAACGCTTTATTGCGCTTACTTCTCAAATTAATGGCTGCAAAATCATTGGCCTCCACCAAATAATCATCCGTCTGGCAAACCTTGTCAAGCTGTTTTAACTCTGAATCAGCCTCCAGCAGCGTCAACGTTGAAAGCACCACCTCTTTGCCTGCATGGCGAAGTTGTTGAGCAATCGTTAACCAATCGTCCAATCTGAGTTGTCTGCGTTTAGAGCAAACCACCTCTCCTAAATAAACAATGTCAACGGCAGATTTAGCAACACCCTGGTAAAAGTCAAATACTTTTTGTTTGTCCCAGTAATAATAAATAGGGCCCAGTGAAATCTTCATTGCCAACTCCGATGATACGCACCCAAGGTTGTTTGAAATCCTTCGGATACGTCGTTAAGCGCTTGATTCCATTCATCTTTAGTTTGATAATTTCCACTTTCTAGCTGTTGCAGTGCTGCTGACCAGGTTTTAGCAACTGTCTTAATATAGGCAGGAGATCGCTGTCGACCTTCGATTTTAATTGCCTTGACGCCAATCTCTTTAATCAGCGGTAAAATCTCTAATGTGTTTAAACTGGTTGGCTCCTCAAGTGCATAATAAGTATTGTCCATCGCCTCAAACCGACCCTTACATAACGTGGGGTAGCCTGCAATTTCATGCTCTTCATAGGAATCTATTAACACTCCACCTAATCTGGTTTCAAGTTTAATATCATTTTCAATATATTCAACATGTGATGCGGGCGAACAAGCTCCGTAAGTATTGGGCGATCGTCCAGTTGCATAAGAAGACAAAATACACCTGCCTTCAACCATAACACACAAAGACCCAAAACCAAAAACCTCAATATCTACAGGTGAGTATTCAACTACTTTTTTAACTTGAGCAACTGACAGTACTCGTGGCAGCACAGCACGCTTAATATTAAAATTTTGATAATAAAAATCAAGCGCCTCATAGCTTGTTGCAGAGCCTTGTACCGATAAATGCAGATTTAAATTCGGATGTACACGAGTGGCATACTCCATCAGCCCAATATCTGCCAAAATAACAGCATCTACTCCTATTCTAGCCGCACGATCAATGGCCTCAGTCCAGCGCTGGTAAATTTCTGGTTGCGGATAGGTGTTGATCGCTACATATACTTTTTTACCGCGTACGTGAGCATACTCAACTCCCAGCATTGCACGCTCCTCATTAAAATTTAGTCCGGCAAAATGTCGCGCATTGGTGTCATCCGCAAAGCCAATATAAACCGTGTCAGCGCCATGATCAATCGCTGTTTTTAATGCGGGCAAATTGCCCGCTGGACAGACTAGCTCCATTGTACTTTTCTCCTATTTTGACTTTTTAGCCTATCTTCTATTGCGTTTAGTACCTTCCATTTTTTGCTACACCAGGCGGGCGCTAGCAATTGCTGTTTGTTAGCCGTACCCGTAAGCCGATGATAAATCATATCTTCAGGCGCTTGAGCAATCAGATCGGCCACAACCTCTACATATGCCTCCATCTGCATCGGCTGATATTCGCCTCGACGCCACTCATTTGCAAGCTGTGTACCTTTAACAACATGCAAGGGGTGAAACTTTAAACCATCAACACCTAGTTCAAGAACTCGCTGTAATGTGTCGTGATAATGCTGTCTTGTTTCGCCCGGCAGGCCAATAATTAAATGCGTACAAACTCTCAACCCTTTTGATCTTGCTAATAATAAAGTTTCTTTATATTCTTTAAATCCATGGCCTCTATTAACTTTTTGTAAAGTCTCATCAAATGCAGACTGAAGCCCCAGCTCTAACCAAATATCAAAACCCTGTTGCTGATAATCCAGCAGCAAATCAATGACTGTCTCGGGTACGCAGTCAGGTCGAGTTCCAATTGACAAACCAATAACATCTTCTTGACTGAGTGCCGTTTCATACATTTTTTTAAGTGTTTCAATATCGCTATAAGTGTTGGTATAAGCTTGAAAATAAGCAATATATTTTTTAGCCCCTGTACGCTTAAGCAAAACCTCACGTCCACTTTGAATTTGAGTTAAGATTGGATCTGGCTGCCTACCATTAGGACTAAAGGTGTCATTATTACAAAATGTACAGCCACCAATACCTAGAGATCCATCTCGGTTTGGACAACTTAATCCTGCGTCAATCGCTACTTTATGAACACGCTCTTTATATGTTCTGAGTAGTGATTGCCCTAATGTATTGACATAATCAGATAACAACCTGCCGCCTCTTTATTGTCAAAATCTGTATTGTAATAATGAACGGCCTTAGATGATTTGACTTGCGTCAACTAACTGCACTTTTTGTTAGACGAAAAAAAACCACTCCGAAGAGTGGTTTCAACTAAAAGCGAAAGAGTTAACT
>NZ_CAXCCZ010000020.1:0-24329 GCF_963981275.1 uncultured Candidatus Thioglobus sp.
GTTTTTTCAAGCTCCTCAGACAAGGTTTTGCTCAAGCCTTCAATCGCAAACTTGCTGACGCCATAAGCACCCCAATAGGCTCTTGCATTACGCCCTACTGATGAAGACAAAAATAGAATTCTCGCATCATTAGACTTGTTAAGCGCTGGAATTAAAAATTGCGTCAGCATAAAAGGAGCGTTGACATTAATCTGCATGGTGGAATACCAAAGCTTAAGATCATACTGCTCAATTGGCATCATGGTGCCGATAATGCCAGCATTGTGAATAAGACCATCTAGCTGGCCAAAATTATCCAAAATATCTCTTTGTAGTTGCTCATAATGCTCTGGTGTTGCCCCTTCAAGATCTAGTGGATACAAAATCGGCTCTACAAATCCTGCCTCCACTACTTCATCATAAGCGCCTTCAAGAGAGCCTAAATCACGTCCAAGCATAATTACAGTCGCACCTGCTTTGGCTAAATCTAGGGTCATCGCTTTGCCAAAACCTCGGTTTGCACCTGTGACTAGAACAACCTTACCTTTTAACTCATCCTGAGTGATTGAATAATTTGTTGAAATTTGCATTAACTTAACTCCTTTTTACTTTGTACACCCAGCTCTTTAAGTTTTTCCGCGCGACCAATTAAATTACCCTTACCTTCTGAAAGCTTGCTGCGCGCTTCTTTGTAGCTTTTTTGCGCTTTATCTAAGTGTTTTTCAATGTCATCCATTGACTTGATAAAACCAAATAGCTTGTCGTACATAGCACCCGCTTGACGAGCAATCTCTTCTGAATTTTGATTCTGACGCTCTGTTTGCCAAATATGGTGTACGGTTTTAAGGCTCATCATTAAGGTTGAAGGGGACACCAGAACAATATTCTTTTTAAGGGCTATGGTAAACAAATCTGGCTTTTGATCAAGTGCTACCAACAAGGCTGATTCAATCGGAATAAAAACAAAAATAAAATCAAGCGTTAGCACGCCTTCCAGGTTTTCATATTCCTTAATACTGATGCCATTAATATGCGCCTCAACTGAGCTTACATGCGCCTTTAATGATGCCGAATTAGACTGTTCAGCGATATAATCTTTATAAGCCTTAAGAGACACTTTAGAGTCAATAATAATATCTTTGTCTTCTGGAAGGTGCAATACAACATCTGGCTTAAAAGCCTCTCCCTGTTCGTTTTTGAGTTGTTTTTGCGTGGTAAATTCATGCCCCTCTCTTAAGCCAGAGCTGGATAATATTGAGCTAAGAATCATCTCACCCCAATCACCTTGTTGCTTATTATCGTAAGTTAAGGCGTTGGTTAAATTTTGCGTTGTTTCCTGTGCTTCAATACTGGTTCTTTTAAGGTTGTCAATTTGTGCAGAAAGTGTTGCTCGTTCTTTAATTTGTTCATTGGTGATCACCTCAATTTTATCTCGAAACTCTTTAAGTTGAGCTTGAAGTGGTGTCAATAGTTCTGAGTTTTTAATGCTTAAATTATTACGATCTTTTGTTAAGATATCGCCTGCTACCGCCTTGAAATCTTTGCTCATCTGCTCTCTGGCAATGTTGATCATATCAATTTGGTTTTCATAAGATTTGATCTTTTCATCAAGGCTAACTTCAAGATGGATTTTTTCTGTATTCAAAACCTTTAGCTGTCTATCAAGATAAATATAAACAGCGATAGCGCCTACCAATAAGCCAAAAAATAAACTCAATAAATCCATTACAACAACTCCAATAATTCTTGTGGGTGATTAATTAAATAATCATAATTCCAATTTTTCTCTACCTTACTATAGCCATAACTCACCGCCACAGTTTCAACCCCGGCATTAATGCCTGCCAACATGTCATTTTTATCATCACCCACAAACAAACAGCGACTTGGGTTCGTCGCTAATTGCGCACAGGCATACAGCAGTGGTGCAGGATGTGGCTTGTTAAATTCCAACGTATCACCACAAACCACCACACCAGGCTTAATGTCTAGTTTTTCAAGCAATAGATGGGTTAAATTCTCGGGTTTGTTGGTCACAATACCCCAGTCTATTTTGAGACTTTCTAAGGTTTTAATTAAGCCATCAATGCCGTCAAATACTGAGGAACTTCGGTCAATATTATCCGTATATATTTCTAAAATTCTTTGATGTCGATCAGTAAATTGAGAATGATTTTCATCGCAATCAAATCCGTATTTAATTAACGCTTTACCGCCAAAGGCCACTAATGGCTTGATTTTATCAAAAGGCTTTTGTGCAAACCCATCCTGCTTGAGAAGTATATTTAAAGCATAAGCCAAGTCTGGCGCCGTATCAATCAGCGTGCCATCTAAATCAAATAAAATGGTGTCAACCGTCATAGAAGTTCGTTAAAATCTTAAGTCTACAAATTATAACGTTTACACCTGGTATTTCTCATGCTGTTTTTAAGATCATTACTATATTTTCTAGGCTCAACCTTGGTGTTGAGTTTTCTAGTCGCTTTATCATTAGTTTTATTCTTTTTACCTGTTAAATATCGCTACGGAATATTATCAAAATGGGCATTGTTTTGCCTGTGGTGGCTTAAAGTTGTACTTAATATAAAGCTTAACGTTATTGGTAAAGAAAACATCCCTGACAAAGCCAGTGTGATTGTTTCCAACCACCAATCAACCTGGGAAACGCTGGGCTTGCAAACCATCTTTCCTCATCAAACTTGGGTGCTCAAACAAGAGCTACAGTGGATTCCAATTTTTGGATGGGGCTTGGCACTATTAAAGCCAATTATCATCAATCGCGGCGAGAAACTCAAAGCCATCAAAAAAGTAATGAAACAAGGTTCGGCTAGAATTAAAGAGGGTATCTTTGTGGTTGTATTCCCCGAGGGCACGCGTCAACCTTATAACAAATTAGGTGAGTATCAAAATGGTGGTGTCGCCATTGCCAAAAAAACTGACTGTGACATAGTGCCTGTTTATCATAACGCTGGCAAACTTTGGCCAAAAGGCAGCTTTGTTAAACAACCTGGAACCATTACACTCGTTATTGGAAAGCCTATTAAATCAGTTGGTAAGAACGCTTCAACACTAACCAAAGAAGTTCGCGATTGGACCTTAACAATGCAAGATAAATACTGAATACTATCAAGGCAAGAGGCGATCTATCAAACTATCGTACCTAAGTTTGTTTTTGTACAAATCAACCAAAAGATCAATTTTCTCTAATTGTAATTCTTGATAATCTTCCTGCTCAATGATCGCAAACCTAACATCGCCCTTTCCTGCAAAATAAAGATTTAACTCGTTATCAACTTCATTTTTCTTAACTTGTTGTTCGGTGAGTTTTAGCTGAATAAGGCCCTGCTTAATATCAGTACTGAGTTTATTAATATCTGACACAACATCTTTTAATTTATTTTCATACTTGAGCTCAATTTGCCGCTTCTTAAGCTCATACTTGCTCAAATACACCTGGTTGGAAATATCACCAGTCAACGGATAGGAAAAGACAAATTTAGCCTCAATATTGGTTTCTTTTGATTTTGAATAACTACTGTAATTACCTTTGTTTTCATCCTTAGAGGCACTTATTGTAAAATCAAAATCTGCAAGTTCCGCGTTTTTATAGGTTTTGATACTTCGAGCATTTTTTTGTATTTCAAGATCAATGCGCTTAAGATCCCGTACATTAAGCTGACTATAACGTGCCACATCATCGATTAAGTTAATATAAAAAATATCGGGCAAAGTGGGGAAATTTTTAGAAAAATCAACTTGCTTTATAGAGGCAGATAGCAAGCCTGTTTGGGCCTTTAGTTTTGACTTTAAACTTAATAAAAGACGCTTTTTCTTGTCAATAAATCTTGAGAGAACCTTAACATCCCTAGATTGACTTTTTGTCATTTTTTTACCAAAATTTTGTAATTTTCCAATGGCTTTGCTAACAGCATTAATTTGCCATTTAAAATTCACCCAATCAATAAATTCAAACACTTTATCCTCAATAAAATCTTCTTGGGTTTCTGCTAGCACCAACCGCTCATCTTCATAATCTAAAACTGCTAAATCATAGGTTTTTTGATCAACAATACCAGATTTATTTTTAAGCAAAGGCAGGGTCCAGCTAATGCTTGCATCATTTAAATATTCAGTGGTGTTTTTATCTTTTTGATAGCCATTTTTATCATGCATTTGTTCGTCTTTAACTGGCAAAGATCGATCAAAAGACAAGTTTAACTCTGAACCGTTTGAGAAAAATTTCTTGGATAAATCAGAAGATATCTTGCCAACTTCTTGATCGGTTTCACGCGCATAATCAGTACTTGAGGTGTAGTCGTATTTCTGCTTATCTTTACGAATGCGGCCAATCTCCGCCCCAACATCCCAAGACCAGTTTTCATAGTTGGCTCGATCGCCTTCCATCTCAAGTTGTTTAATTTTTAGATTAATCATTTCTTTTTCAAAAAACTCATGACTGGATAACAGCTGATCTACAAAGGTTTTTTGTGTGTAAGCAGCTACTTTACAGCTTAAAAATAAACTTAATATCAACAATAATCGCATCATTATGACCTATTAAAATTGGCTAATTATAAGCAAGATTAATTTTGTATAAAAATTCATTTGTTAAGCTATTTTTGGTAAAATTGTTTAGTTATTTTTTTGATAATAAAAGATGCAAGGAATACCGGCCAATATAAAACTTTTAAGCTTTGCCAAAAAAGGATTAATTTTTTCACAGACTTACACCGTGAAAGATCTTCCAAGGATTAGAGACATTGTTTCCAATGTCGATGATCAGGTTAATGTTAAATTGAATTTTTATATTGAGAACAATAAAATTCCTTGTATTGAAGGAAGTGTGGAATTAGAGGTGGCGCTAGATTGTCAGCGCTGCTTAAAAGAAGTTAAGCTTCATCTAAATCCAGTTTTTAAATTGGCTTTTATTATTCATGAAAATCAAGCTGAAGATTTAGATCCAAGCTTTGAGACTATTCTGAATGCAGATGAAGAATTCTCAGCAATAGAATTTATAACGGATGAGGTGCTAATATCCATTCCAATGATACCGATGCATTCACATGAATGCCAATCGTACAAGGATAAAAGCCCAGTAATAGAGCAAAAGCGTAAAAACCCTTTTGCAGTTTTAGAACAATTAAAAAACTCAACCAAGGAGTAGAAAGATGGCTGTACAAAAAAGTAGAAAAACCCCTTCAAAAAGAGGCATGCGCCGCTCACATAATGCATTAACAAGTCCTGCATTATCAGAAGATCAAGAAACAGGTGAAACTCACCTACGTCACCACATTACTGCTGATGGTTACTACCGTGGCAAAAAGGTAATCAACACTACAGAAGTTCAAGAAGTAGAAGCTTAACAACACCATGATTATCAAGGTATCAATTGATGCCTCAGGGGGAGATCATGGCATTCCTGTTACAATTGAAGCGGGAATTAAAGCTCTGGGTGTGTTTCAAGATCTACAATTAACCTTTGTAGGTGATCAGCCAACCATTGAGGCTGAAATTAACAAACACCCCTCTTCTAAAGCGCTCGCCTCTAGAATTCAAGTTGTTCATGCCACTGAAGTGGTATTAATGAATGAATCTCCAGCAATTGCTCTTCGAAAAAAGAAAGACTCTTCAATGCGTGTTGCCATCAATCTGGTTGAATCAAACCAAGTAGATGCGTGCGTAAGCGCCGGTAATACGGGCGCCTTGATGGCCATTTCTCGCTTTGTACTTAAAACTATCAAAGGCATAGATAGACCTGCCATTATGGGGCGCATGCCAACCATGACTGGCCATACTCACATGCTTGACTTGGGTGCTAATGTTGACTCCAGTCCACAAGCATTACTAGAGTTTGCCACCATGGGCTCCATTGCCGTTGAGCAAACTGAAGGTATTTCCAAGCCTACTGTCGGTCTTTTAAATGTTGGTGAAGAAGACATGAAAGGCAACGATAAGATCAAGAAAACCTCTGAGCTACTAAAGGCATCAAATCTAAATTACCACGGATTTGTTGAAGGTGATGACATCTATAAAGGTTCGGTTGATTTGGTTGTATGTGATGGCTTTGAGGGTAATATCGCCCTTAAAGCCAGTGAAGGTGTGGCCAGTATGATGAGTCATTATTTAAAACGCGCCTTTACCCGCAACTGGCTAACCAAAATTGTAGCACTCATTGCAACACCCGTTTTAAAAGACTTTAAATCGAGTCTTGATCCTGGAAAATACAATGGTGCTAGCTTGTTAGGCCTGCGTGGTATTGTGGTTAAAAGCCATGGTGGTGCTACTAGTGATTCGTTCTTTGTGGCAATCTCTGAAGCCTACACCGAAGTCAATGCTAAAATTATTGACAAGATCTCCTCTCAAGTCTCAAAAGAATTGGAAAAAAATGAATAAATTTGCTCGAATTATTGGCACAGGAAGTTACCTGCCGCCAAATGTAGTTACCAATGACGACCTATCTAAAACCATTGATACAACAGACGAGTGGATTACCACGCGAACAGGTATTAAGCAACGACATGTGGTTTCAGACGAAAGCACTTGTGACTTAGCGCACAAAGCGTCAATACAAGCACTTGAAATGGCTGGGATTGACGTATCTGAGCTTGACTTAATCATTTTAGCCACCACCACACCAGATAAAATTTTCCCAGCAACGGCAACCATGCTGCAAAAAGCCATTGGTGCCTCTTGTCCTGCTTTTGACTTGCAATCTGTATGTGCTGGCTTTATCTTTGCACTTACCACTGCGGAGCAATACATTAAAACAGGTGCCGCTAAAAATGTTTTAGTTGTTGGCAGTGAAACCATGTCAAGAATCGTAGACTGGAACGATCGCTCAACAGCCATTCTCTTTGGTGATGGTGCAGGTGCTGTTGTACTTACTGGCAGTGAAGAGACTGGAATTCTACATTCTAAACTTTTCAGTGATGGCACTTACCTATCATCTTTACAAGTTAATAATAATTTTATCAATGAAACAGGCTTCATTGAAATGGCGGGCAATGAAGTTTTTAAAATTGCAGTCAATCGCTTATCTGAATTAGCTGAAGAAACTTTAAAGGAAGTGGGCATGAGCTCAGAAGAGCTTGATTGGATGGTACCCCACCAAGCTAATATACGCATTATATCAAGTGTTGCTAAACGCATTAAAACACCCATGGATAAAGTTATTGTTACTTTGGAAAATCATGGCAATACCTCAGCAGCTTCCATCCCATTAGCACTTGACACAGCGGTGAGAGATGGACGAATCAAAAAAGGTGACAACCTCTTGATGGAAGGTATCGGTGGTGGATTTAGCTGGGGTAGTGTTTTAGTACAGTTTTAATTTTTGCTGAATTTAACCATGATGGCACTACTCTAAAACACCCTGGCTTCTAGTTTTTCAATAAGTTTTTGCAAAACCTGCGCATCAACACTTAAATCACACAAGCAATCCTTAGCTTGCAAATACAACGCTTGATAAGCTTCTTTAGACCCTTGTAGGCCGATGATTGATGGATAAGTCGGCTTATTTTTCTCGCTATCTGAATGCTGCTGCTTGCCCAATACTCCTACTGGAACTTCAATATCTAGCACATCATCTTGAATCTGATAAGCCAAGCCAATTGCTTGAGAAAATGTTTTCAACAGGGTTCGGTCTTGCTCACCACTTTGGGCAACAATAGCGCCCAAATCAACTGCACAACTGAGCAAGGCACCTGTTTTTTTTCGGTGCATACTTTCAAGTAGTTTAATCTCTACTGTTTGATCAACAATAGACAAATCAATTGCTTGCCCTTCAGCCATCTCAAAAGCAGCGTGTGTCAACATAGACAAAAGCTCTATTTTTATCTGACTATCCAATAAAGAATCATTTACCAGTACTTCAAAGGCCAGGGCCTGAAGCCCATCGCCTGCCAAAATCGCCTGAGCTTCGTCAAAATACTTATGACATGCAGGTTGATTATGGCGAATATCATCATCATCCATGGCTGGAAGGTCATCATGAATAAGTGAATAAGCATGAATAAATTCTACCGCACAACTACTAGAATCTGCCCGCTCCAAATCAACACCAAACATGTCTGTTACGCAATACGTTAGTATAGGTCTAAAGCGCTTCCCCCCTGCTAATACGCTATAGCGCATTGCCTCAGTTAACGACCCTTGAGTGGTTAAATAGTGATCGAGTTTAGCATTAACTCTGGCAACATATTGATCAAACTGCATACAGATTAATTACGCATTGTCCAGTGGGGTTTCGTTAACAAAACCATCCTGTTCAGTAAGTTTTGAGATTTTTTGACTAGCATCATCAAGCGCCAATTGGCAAGATTTTGTCAATTCAACGCCTTTGGAAAAATAAGATAAAGAATCTTCTAGGCTCAAATCACCAGATTCCATTGTTTTGACAATTTCTTCTAAATCAGCCAATCCTTTATTAAAATCAAATTTTTTAGTCATAGTTTATCGCTTGCCTCCGCCGCCTACTTTAGAGAGTATTTTATCCATAATTCGACTGGGTAATATTCTTTTCAGTATTGCTAATAATTTAGTTGGAAAGGTGACCCAGTAGTGAATCTTAGCTTTAGAGGATTCCAGTGCGTGCAATGTACACTTCAAGACTGACTCAGGTGGCAAAGTATAAGCGGCCAATTGACTTGATTTTAAACGTTTAATCATGCCTTGATAATTTAGCTGATAAGCGCTGTTGTTCATATCAACATACTCTTTAAAGGCTAAGTAAGCATTCGCTCTAAATTGGGATTCAATTGGACCTGGCTGAATCAGAGATAATTGTATACGCGTATCAATAAGCTCGAGCCTAAGTGTATCTACAAGCCCTTCAATGGCGAATTTTGACGCATTATACGGCCCTCGAAAAGGCATAGCCACAAAGCCTAATACCGAACTCAAATAAATAATTCTTCCGGCATTATTTTGCTTCATTTTTGGTAAAACTAAATTGGTTAGCTCGTGCCAACCAAATACATTTGTTTGAAATTGAATCTCTAGCGCCTCTCTGGAAATATCCTCTAAAGCACCCACTTGACCATAAGCGCCATTATGAATTAATCCATATAGGGTATCTGTCTGAGTATAAATTTCACTAACAGCAAGTTGAATAGAGGCAGATGAAGCAAGGTCTAATTGGTACGATTCAAATCCTAATTGCTTAAGTTTTATTACGTCCTTGGATTTTCTAGCCGTTGCAAAAACACGATACCCAGCCTGCTTTAACCCTTGTGCAAGGCACAACCCAATTCCACTAGAACAGCCCGTAATTAAGACTGAACGCATTATTTTTGTGCTTTAGTCCAAAAATCAGCAACTGATTTAAGTTCGGGATTTATACTTTGTGAACGCAGTACTAGAAAATCATACGCCATGCGAAAACCTTTGCTTGATAGAATGTCTTCCACTTTTTTAGGCTGCATTCTTTCTAGGCGGTTTTGCATCATCCAGGTATCTTTAATTCGAGCAGTTAGCCATCTTGGTAAAGATACTTGTTTAATTTGGTTAATAATAACTTCTTCAGAAGCCTGGCTCATTGCCAAATAAGTGCTTTTTTGTTTTTTCTTAATTATCTGAAAACGCTCATTTTGAGCTTGCCATAAAAAAACAGCAAACAAAAAAGCAGGGGTTACCGGCTTATTTCTTTTAATTCTATTGGAAGTGTTGTTTAAAGCAATTTTAATAAACTCATTTTTATGTGTCTGTTTAAATAAATGCCTTAATAAATCATATTTTTCTAAACGTTCGAAAACTTTATAACCATACTCATTGTGAAACAACTTAATGCACTCTTCATACAATCGAGCAGGTGAGATGTTACTCAGTAGCGATGCCTGCTTATGAATAGCTTCTTTTATTTCATCACTAAGCTGAAAATCAAGTTTTGTTTGAAATCTAACCGCCCTAATCATACGCACCGGATCTTCTTCAAAGCGCAGCATTGGTTTGCCGATAATATGAATGGTTTGAGACTCAATATCTTGCAAACCACCAATATGATCAATCACCTCTTTAGTGTGAATATCATAATAAAGTGCGTTAACTCTAAAATCACGGCGCACCACATCCTCTTCAACTTTACCATAACAGTTGTCACGCACAATAACACCAGTCTTAGCGGTTTTAACTTGGCCCGATCTAAAGGTTGCCACTTCTAAATATTTTCTCGCTGAAAACATCACATGCACCAAACGGAAACGTCTACCAATTAAGCGTGAACGCTTAAACAGCTTATGCACCTGCTCTGGCTTAGCGTTAGTGGCAATGTCAAAGTCTTTCGGCTTTAGGCCTAACAATAGATCGCGCACACAGCCACCCACTAAATAAACCTCAAAGCCAGCTTTAGCAATCGTTTGTACTACTTTAATAGCGTCCCTATCTAGCAGCCTTTGATCAAAATCAACTGGCTGACGAACAATGTTGGTAGTTTTCTTTTTACGAAAGATGTTGAAGATTGACAATCGGCTTAGGACTCCACCCAGTTTGTTGATGTTCAGCGACAATCGTTGTGTAAACGCCGCCACGCACATTAAATATGGCTTTTAGACGCATAAATCTTGGATTGGTTGCTTTAACCAAATCACTTAAAATTTCATTGGTAACCGCCTCATGGAAGGCACCCTCATCACGAAATGACCAAATATACATTTTTAATGATTTGAGCTCAACACAAGCTTGATCTGCAATATATTCCAAATGCAGAGTGGCAAAATCAGGCTGTCCTGTTTTAGGGCAAAGACAAGTAAATTCTGGCATATCAATTTGAATAACAAAATCACGCTCAGGATTTGGATTGTCAAAAACTTCAAGTTCTTTACTAGGATGTGAAGACATGGTTTCTTTAAGTTAAAATTAAAAAATGATACTATTTTACACGCCTATAGAGGCTGTTGAAATAGCGATACTAAAAAGCTTTACCGATTAATTGACTAAATTTGCCGTGGCGGTATGCGTAGAACACAAAAATAATCAATAACACTGTTAAATGCACCCACCACATCCCTACAAAGGCAGATATTTCACCACGCTCCAAACTTGATTTGGCAACTAATAGTGCATTATTGTAAACAATAAACACCAACACACCTGTAAGCACACCCAAATTCTTACCACCACGCGGTGAAGTTTTGCCGAGCAAAATACCAAAAATAGATAATATTAATACACTAATAGGTTGGGAGATTCTCCATTGCCACTCTGCAATCTCTTTAACATCGCTTGAAAATATTAAATCCAGAGTGGGTTTTGATTCAATTTTTGTCACGCTGGTAGTGCCACGGTTATTTTCACCATCAATAATTTGCAAATCATATTGATCAAAATTGAGAATTTTTTTATTGACTTCTGCCGGAAACCCATGATACCGTACACCCTCTTTAAGGCGCAGATAAACACTCTTAGTTTTAGCATCTGTATACTTATGAGCCTGGTCAGCGAGTGTGATAATCGGCTGACGTTGACCACCAGATAAGGCATAAATAAAAACCTTCTCCATATCCTGAGTTGACTCACCCTCTGTTGATTTAACTTTTTCAGCATAAAAAACAATGTCGCCGCCTTTAAACTCTTGAAACTCACCTTCTTTAATAAAAGAAAATTCTGATGCATTTTCACTACGATCCATAATCATGCTGCGCTGTTGCTTTGACCAAGGAACGGCGACCGTCGTTAAAAACAAGATAAAAATAAAAATAACAATCACAACTGGCTGAATAAATACCATCAAATGCTTATCGCCAATGCCCAATGAATTCATCACGATGGCTTCTGAATCTTTATAAGACTTGCTAATTGCTAGAATAATAGCCAAAAATAAGGATAAAGATAAAATTAAAGGCACATCTCGAATCATCTTAAAACTGACCAATGGCATTAGCTCAGCAATTGGAACACCCTCTTCCAGACTTTCCTTGATAACTAAAACTAATTGATTACCAAAGATTACCAGTCCAATCACCATAAACACAGCGGCCGTCAGTATTAATACATTGCGTATCAAATACTTAGCAAGAATACTGTTTTGTAATTTAAGCGCCTGAACGACGACAGATGATAAGTGCATGCTTTAAGTATACTTAAAGCGACAAGCGATTACTTCTTTTGTGACATTGAAGCAAAGAATTCGTCGTTAGTTTTAGTTAGTTTTAAGCGATCTATCAAGAATTCTGCCGCCTCTACCGTATCCATGGGGTGCAAGATTTTTCTTAAAATCCACAATTTTTGCAATTCTTTTTCATCAGTAATTAATTCCTCACGGCGCGTACCAGAGGCGTTAATATTAATAGCTGGGAAGATACGCTTCTCACTTAAGCGCTTTTCTAAATGAAGCTCCATATTGCCTGTACCTTTAAATTCTTGATAAATAACCTCATCCATTTTTGAACCAGTATCGATCAACGCAGTGGCGATGATTGTAATACTTCCGCCATTTTCAATATTTCTAGCTGCACCAAAAAAACGTTTAGGACGCTGCAAAGCGTTTGCATCCACACCACCTGTTAACACCTTTCCAGAAGAAGGTGCAACCGTGTTATAGGCTCTAGCCAGACGCGTAATAGAGTCTAGCAATATGATTACATCTTTACCTTGCTCAGCACGTCTCTTAGCCTTTTGAATCACCATTTCAGCCACCTGAACATGGCGTTTTGCAGGCTCATCAAAAGTTGAGGCGATAACTTCTCCTCGTACCGTTCTTGCCATTTCAGTAACTTCCTCTGGGCGCTCATCAATCAGCAAAACAATCAGCTCACACTCAGGATGATTTCGAGAAATTGAAGATGCGATATTTTGCATAATCATGGTCTTACCTGCTTTTGGCGGTGCAACCAACAAACCTCTTTGACCCTTTCCGAAAGGTGCAATTAAATCAATTACTCGCGCGGTAATATCTTCTGTGCCACCATTACCAATTTCCAAACCCAGTCTTTGATCTGGATGAATTGGCGTTAACGAGGCAAAAGGCACTCGATTGCGAACATTTTCTGGGTTTTCACCATTAACTTCAGATACCTGGACCAAAGCAAAGTATTTTTCACCCTTTTTAGGTGCGCGAATCTTGCCGGCAACTAAATCACCAGTTGAAAGATTAAAGCGCTTAATTTGATTTGGGGAGATGTAGATGTCATCTGCACCTGAAGTATAAGAGTCATCACTTGATCTTAAGAAACCATATCCATCTTGCAAAATATCTAACACACCATCACCAATCACTTCTTCATTGTTAGCTGCTTTAGCTTTAAGAATAATAAAGATAAGCGTTTGCTTCTTGGCACGTGAGATGTTTTCAGCACCTAGTGATTGAGCTAGCTCTAGTAATTCTTCTGGTGAAGATTTTTTTAATTCTGATAATTTCATGAAATTTCCGTTGTGGTCTGGCAAGAATTTACCAGATGATTGTTGCAATTAAAATGCAAGTGATTGTACATAAGCTCTTTAAAGTGGCTTATGCAGATTGGTTAAATATTAGTATCAATAAAAGTGCTTAGCTCTGCTTTGGATAAAGCACCCATTTTAGTTGCAGCGACCGCACCATCTTTAAACAAAAGCATTGTTGGAATGCCTCGAATACCGTATTTAGGTGGTGTCTGATCATTTTCGTCAACATTAACTTTGGCAATAACTACTTTGCCATCATACTCATCGGCTATTTCGTCTAATACTGGCGCTAACGCCTTACAAGGACCGCACCACTCGGCCCAAAAATCAACCAATACGGTTTGTGCTGAATTAATAACGTCCGCTTCAAAGCTGGCGTCGGTCACTGCTAAAATTTTATCGTTCATAAGTTTTTTAAATGATTCTGAATTGAAAAAGATACAACAGAACTGTTGCAATATGAGAATTATATCACCATTTGGAGTGCCAACCAGGCTTTTATAGTCTTTCTTCTAAAGCCATTTTCAAGCTGGATTGCTGTTTTTTATCCAAAGGCTTACGATCAATATTACTCACGAAAAATACATCTTCAACACGCTCGCCCATTGTTGAGACTCTGGCATTAATTAGTGAAATATTCATTTCATACAGCACGTAAGCAATATTAGACAATACACCCACTTTATCTAAAGTATTAACCTCCAGCTTTGTCAGATGCCATTTTTTGTTCTCACTTAGACTAATGTGGGTTTTGTTATCAAAGTATCGATGTGAATAGTGGGACTTCGGCTTGGCAACATCAACTTCTGGAACACTTAAAGCCTCTGAAATTAGCTGGTGTAAATTTAACCCGTCAAGATTTTTATCTTGCAAAATACTAAGTGTGTTATAGGCTTTATTGTCTTTTGTGGTTAAAATTTTAGCATCAACAATATCTAACCCAGCTCGCTCCAAGACACTAACTAAGTTAAAAAACAAGCCTTTAAAATCATCACACAATACAAAAATATCCACCACATTGCTTTCGGAAATTTTTGAACTAATGGTTATAGGAGATGAATTATTGCCCAATTGTAATGACAAGTGCCACAACATATCGTCCAACTCATAACGTAAATAATAGTCTTTAGGCAAGTGCTCTAAAGTTTGTTGAACAAACGCCATGTCAAAACCTTGAGCGATACAAGCTTCAATTAATGCCTGCTTGTTCTTTTTTATCCGCTGGTCATGACTTAATAAAACCTCTGTATCACTATCTAAATAATGCTTAGCATGCCTAAATAATTTTCTTAATAGAGAGTCCTTCCAATCATTCCAAAGATCATCTTTAGTGGCTCTAATATCTGCCACTGTTAATAAGTATAAATACTCTAAAAACTCTAAAGAACCCACTGAATCACAAAAGTTTTTAACAACAAGCGGATCGTCGATATCTTGTTTTTGTGCCACACTTGACATAAGCAAATGCTTCTCAACTAAGCCTACAACTAATTCTGTATCCGCTATATTAAGTTGATGACTCCTACAAAAAACTTGGGTATCTTGCATGCCTAATTGTGCATGATCTCCACCTCTGCCTTTGGCAATATCATGAAAAAGACCTGCTAGTAACAACAACTCTGGCTTTTTAATTTCTCCTGCTACCTCACTACATAAGCTAAATTCGTGCGAAAATTCATCAATAAAAAAGCGCCTTAAGTTACGAATCACAAACAATGTGTGCTGGTCAACGGTAAATGCATGAAACAAGTCATATTGCATCAATCCCACAATCTTTCCAAAAGCAGGAATATAGTGCTCAAGAACACCATATCTATTCATTAGTTTGAGCGCTTTATTAACACCTTTATTTTGTTGTAAAAGCTCAATAAATAAACGATTATTGTTACGTTTTTTGTAATAATTTTGATCAACCAAACCAAGATTATCTTGCATTTGTCTTAGCGTTCCAGCGCTAATACCGCGAATATAACTATGCTTAGCAATTAACAAAAACACTTCAATAAATGCCGCAGGATTTTGACTAAACACCTGATCATGATTGGCATGAATATAGCCATATGAAATTCTGAACTGACTATTTAAATATTGTGTATTAATTACCTTGTCCTCTAGCAATTGCAACAAGATATCATTCAAACGTGCAACCTTGGTCACTGTCTGGTAATAGTCCTTCATAAAGCGTTCAACTGCCATTGAGTCGCCATCTGTATAGCCAAGCATATTAGCCACTTGTTTCTGATATTGAAACGCCAAACGATCTTCTCGACGAGCGGCGATAATGTGCAGTGCAAATCTGACTCGCCATAAAAATAGCTGTGAGGTTTTTAGCAATTCATATTCATCATTACTTAAATATTTTGCCGCAACCAAGTCAAACAAAGTATCAACGCCAAAATACCATTTAGCCACCCAGGCGACCGTTTGAATATCACGCAAACCCCCTGGACTTTCTTTAATATTGGGCTCAAGATTGTAAGCTGTGTCTGAAAAATTAGCGTGTCTAGCGCGCTGCTCTTTTTGCTTCTCAAGTAAAAAAGATTGCGAAGACCAATCACTCGCCTTAATCACGCTTTTCATTTTATCAAAGGCACTTTCAAGACCGATAAGTAAGCGAGATTCTAAAAGATTGGTAACAATAGATAGATCATCAATAACACGCGCACAATCTTTAATATCTCTAGTTGCATGCCCAACTTCGAGCCCTACATCCCACAAAAATGTCAAAAATTGAGAGATTTTCTCTTGATGAATTTGATGTGAATTATTTGGGATTAAAACGAGTAAGTCGATATCTGAATATAAGTGCAGCTCGCTACGACCATAGCCACCAACCGCAATCAAAGAAACTTGCTCAGGCATCTCAAATCCTTGCCAAATATCTTTTAATAATTCATCAACACCGTTCGCTCTTGCAAGGACAAAACCCTCAACTGCACTAGTAGAATTTAAAAATCCAGCCTGTAGGGAGTGTTGTAGATTTTGATATCGAGTTTTATAATCATCTAACTTCATGCCTAGATGATAACTGATTAATGAGAATGTTGAGCAATATAATCAAGTGCCATTTGTAGTCTTGCCAACGTGCGCTCTTTGCCAACTAGCTGAGCTACTATGTCAATATTTCCCGCATTACCATTGCCACTAAGCGCCAAACGAAATGGCTGACCTATTTTGCCAAAACCGATACCAAGCTCGTCACATACTTGCTTAATTTGGTCCTTAATATTGCCAGCAGTCCAATCGTTTAATTCCAATGCATTGAGTTTTACTAATAACAACTCAATAGATTTAGCATCTTTAAACTGTTTTTTGGCTAATTTTTCATCAAACTCATTAAAATCTTGATAAAACATTTTTAAACCGTCAGCCATTTCCACCAAGGTTTTTGATCGCTCTTGTAAGTGCTCAACCACCGCTTCAATAGTCGGACCTGTTGAAATATCAACAGACTGATGATCTAAATGCCACGCTAAATTTTCAAGCAAGTGTTTAATACTGGCAGACTTAATATATTCCTGATTTAACCAAAGTAGCTTTTCTTGATTAAAACTGGCTGGCGCCTTATTGATATCTTTTAGCTCAAACAATTCAACAATCTCTGTCAGTGAAAACACTTCCTGATCGCCATGCGACCACCCCAGACGCACTAAATAATTTAGCAATGCCTCTGGCAAAAATCCTTCATCACGATACGCCATCACGCTCACTGCACCGTGGCGCTTAGAAAGCCTCGCCCCATCACTACCCAAAATCATCGGTAGGTGTGCAAATTTTGGCAAATCCCAGTCTAGTGCCTCATATAAATTAATTTGTCTAGGGGTGTTGTTAATGTGGTCATCACCACGAATAACTGTATCAATATCCATGTCATGATCATCCACAACTACAGTCAGATTGTAAGTTGGGGTACCATCACTGCGTGCGATAATTAAATCATCCAACTCTTTATTGCCAATAGAAATTTCGCCTTTTACCGCATCGGTAAACGTTACAAAACCTGCCAGAGGGTTTTTAAAACGAACCACACCTGTATCTAGTTTTTTGCCTCGACAACAGCCATCATATTTGGCTTTTTCACCTTTTTCTGTTAGTTCATCACGCAGGATTTGCAAGCGCTCTTTTGAGCACTCACAGTAATAAGCCTCATCTTTGTCTAACAATTGCTGAATAATTTCTTTATAACGATCAAAACGCTGTGTTTGGTAAAAAGGCCCCTCATCATGTGCCAAACCTAGCCAACTCATACCATCCAATATCGCATCAACTGAGGCTTGAGTTGAACGCTCACGGTCGGTATCTTCGATACGAAGTACAAATTGTCCTTTTTGTTTTTTAGCCCAAGCCCAAGCAAACAATGCCGTTCTAGCGCCACCTATGTGTAAATACCCTGTTGGCGAAGGTGCAAATCTTGATTTCATGGTGTGTTAACTTCTGCTGCTCTATCATACCAAAGTTGTGCTTTTTCCAGATCTTGTTCCACCTCTTTACCATCTTCATAGAGCATGCCCAGTGTGTACATAGGCCCAGGAATTCCAAACTTTGCAGCTTTTTCAAACCACTCAATGCATTTGTTAATGTCTTTTTCTACACCTTCACCTGTCATATAAGCAACACCAATCATATGATGTGCAAAAACATGACCCTGTTCAGCAGCTTTAATAAAATTTTCAAAACCCAGGGGTTGATTTTCAACCATACCCAGACCATTCATTTGCATCATCCCAAGTCTCCACTGACTCTCAGCATTACCTTGCGCTGCAAGTGGCGCTAATAATTGATACGCCATGGTGAAATTTTTGGTGTCAAAAGCTGTAATACCACTGGTTAAGTCAGCATCATAAATATCTGTAGAATTAGAATCGTTCACAAGTTTTCTCAAATACAAAAAGACAATAATTTTACACCGAGACTGTTGTTATAATGGCTAATAATTAGCAAACAAACCTTGTCTTTTCGTGGAATTTAGCCAACAAGAAAACAATCAAAATAGTGTCATATCAATAGAGCAAGGAAAAGTTCAACTTATCCATGCACAGCTCAAAACACCGTGCTTTATTTCTAGAAATTTTTTCACTGAAACAAATATTCATACAATTAAAGACATTAGCAAAATCTCGCTTTTTTCACTAGCCAGCCAAGATGATATCGATATTTTAATTATTGGCACGGGTGCCTCACCTCAGTTTCTAGCGGCCAAACAACAAGTTGACATACAACAAATGAATATCGGTACTGAATGCATGAATAGTGAATCCGCCTGTCGAAGTTTTAATCTACTACTCTCAGATATTAGAAATGTTGGTCTGTTGCTACTATGAAGCTTTTTAGCATTGCCACACTGCGCCATTATTGGCACTACTTTAAGATGGACACGCCTTTATTTTTGCTTATTATGGCATTAAGCTGTTTCGGTCTTGTAGTGCTTTATTCAGCCTCTGCCGGGTCAATGTCAACACTTTATAGGCAAGTCTTTCATTTTGCACTAGCCATTAGCGCCATGCTAGTTATTGCACAAATTCCACCTTATTTGCTCAGACGTTTTTCTCCTTATTTAATGCTATTTGGCATTTTTTTACTCACTTTAGTACTGCTTTTTGGATCCAGTAGTGGCGGCGCACAACGCTGGCTAGATCTTGGGTTTATACGTTTTCAACCCTCTGAAATCATGAAAGTTATTGTACCTATTGCAATCGCATCCATCCTTAGTGATAAAGCCCTACCACCAAAACCTCTGCCAATTTTTCTTTCTATTGCCTCTATTATTGCCATTGTTTTATTAATCGCTAAACAGCCTGATCTGGGCACTTCACTACTGATTGGCGCTTCAGGTGTTTATGTTTTATTTTTCTCCGGCATTCGCATTCAAATTCTTAAAAACAATTGGCTTAATATTGGCGCAATTATTTCATTCATTATCGGTAGTGGCTATATTGCCTGGAACTATCTACTCATGGCTTATCAAAAAAAGCGCATCATGACACTTATAGATCCAAGCTCAGATCCCTTAGGCTCAGGCTATCATATCTTGCAATCCAAAATTGCGATTGGCTCTGGCGGAATCTTTGGCAAAGGCCTGGAGCAAGGCTCACAATCTCAGCTAAACTTTCTACCAGAACACGCAACTGACTTTATTTTCGCCGTGGTGGCTGAAGAACTTGGATTGATTGGTGTGTTATGCTTATTTGCACTTTACGGTTTAATTATTTACAGAGCATTTGTCATCTCATTTCAATCAGAAGATAACTTTTCTAAGTTGTTAGGCGCCAGCCTGACCTTAACCTTCTTTACCTATATTTTTGTTAATATTGGTATGGTATCAGGACTACTACCCGTGGTTGGTGTGCCTCTGCCACTGGTTAGTTACGGTGGTTCATCACTCATTACACTCATGTCTAGTTTTGGCATTATTATGTCTATTCGAAAACACAAAACCCCAAGATACCTACAACAGTAATGCCTGTATTTGCACTATTATTTTTGCTATTTTCACAACCTGTTGTTGCCAAAACACTGCCAGCAACAGATTTTCAAGCGACTCATAATTTCATTAATAAAATGGTTAGCGAGCATCACTTTAATAAAAATGAATTGCTTTCAATCTTCTCTAAGGTTAACTTAATTGTTGCAGAAAAAAAGCAAAAATTAACCGCTAAAAAGACCAAATCAAAACCCATGTCATGGGATAAATATCGCTCACTATTTATCACTGATACACGAATAAAAAATGGCATTGAATTTTGGAAAAATAATTTAGAAACCTTAAAACGAGCCGAAAAAACATACAATGTTCCTCAAGAAATTATCGTTGCCATTTTAGGCATTGAAACTAACTATGGTCATAATCAAGGGAAACACCCCGTCTTAGAAACCTTGGCAAGGCTCTCTTTTGGCAAGCACCGTCGCAAAAAATTCTACAAAAAAGAACTTCAAGAGTTTTTACTAATGTCACGTGAAAACACCCTGGCACCACTCTTAATTAAAGGCTCTTATGCAGGTGCGCTTGGCTACGCACAATTTATCTCCAGCTCCTACCGATACTATGCAGTAGATTTTGATTTTGATGGTAAGGTGGATCTATTTTCTAGCCCTGTTGATGCCATTGGCTCAATTGCTAATTATTTTGACAAGCACCAGTGGCATGATTTTGGCGCTTATGCCCGCCCGATTACGCTTAAAAACTCTCAATTAAAACAAGCAAAATCAAGTACCAACAAGCCTAAGAAAAACGCCAAGTATTGGCGTAGTAAAGGCTTTCGCATTGATAGCGATATTAATGATAAAACCAAACTCGCTTTTATCAAACTGCCTCAAGACAATAACTCAGAAACCTGGCTGACTTTTTGGAATTTTTACGTATTAACTCGTTATAATCATGACAATAGATATGCGATGACTGCGGTGCATTTATCTGAAAAATTAAAGCAACAATTCAACCTAACTCACCCTTAATAATATGCAATTGAAAAAACTATTAATTACCTCAATTACCATCATAGCGCTTAATACGCAAGCAGCAATATTTATCACCCCTAAAGCGCCAGGAATTAGTGCTGCAGCCTATACAGTGCTAGATTTTAATTCTGGAAAAACGCTTGCTAGCAACAACGCACACGAACATCGTGCACCTGCCAGCCTCACTAAGCTAATGACTGCATACGTGGTTTTTCAACTCATTAATGATGGCCGCGCCAGTCTTGATGATGAAGTTCGTATTAGTAAAAAAGCTTGGAAAACAGGTGGATCAAAAAGCTTTGTTGAAGTGGGTAAAAATATCAAGCTAGAAACCTTATTAAAAGGCATGATTATTCAATCTGGCAATGACTCCGCTGTAGCACTGGCTGAGCATATTGCTGGTACAGAAGGAACATTTGCCACTTACATGAATGAATATGCACGTGAGCTAGGCATGAAAAATTCACGTTTTGAAAATGCTTCAGGCCTGCCTCACAAAGACCAGTACACCACCGCATCTGACATGGCACTTTTGGCAGCTGCCACCATTCGCGACTTTCCAGAGTTCTACCCATGGTACTCACAAAAAGAATTTACTTATCATGGCATTAAACAGCGCAATCGCAACAAGCTACTATGGAGTGATCATACGGTTGACGGACTTAAAACTGGCTTTACCAAAAAAGCAGGCTACAACTTAGTTGCCAGTGCTAATCGTGTGGGTATGCGCTTAGTTTCAGTGGTGCTAGGCTCAACTGGCGTTGAAGCCCGAACTGCACAAACACAAAAAATTCTAGACTATGGTTTTCGTTTCTTTGAAACTCAGCGTCTAAAAGATATCACCAAAGAAGTGCCAATTGCTAGCGCCACTCAAGACACACTTAAAGTGGGTACGATTAGCCAAGCTAGCTTTACTCTAGCACGTGGACAATTCAAACTATCTGATCAAGTTATCCAGCTTAATAGTGGACTAGCAGCACCAATAAAAAAAGGCGATTCAATTGGAAAATTACTCATTCAGTTTGAAGGAAAAACCATTGCTAGCGTACCATTAGTAGCACTTGAAGATGCTGAACAAGCAGGATTTTTCTCACGCATGTTGGAGAAAGTTGGGCTTTAATGGTCTTTCTTAACGGCGAATTTATCCCCAAAGATCAGGCCTCTATTTCAGTAATGGATAGAGGTTTTTTGTTTGGAGACGGGGTTTATGAAGTAATTCCGGTCTACAATAATCAAATTTTTCGCCTAGATGAGCACCTAGAGCGCTTGCAAAACAGCCTGGATTCCACCCATATAACCAACCCTTACAAGAAAGATCAATGGCAAAAAATTCTACTTGAATTGCTTAAGCATTCAGCAGAAAAAAACCAATCACTTTACTTGCAGGTTACACGTGGTGTTGACAGCATCAGAAAGCACAGTTTTGATGAACTCACTGCCACTGTATTTATAGAGTCAAACCCCTTAATCCCAAGAACCAAGACTGAGCTAGAAAAGGGCTATTGCGCTATTACTCAGCCAGATTTTCGCTGGGAGAGATGCGACATTAAAGCCACCTCATTATTAGCCAATATTATGTACTCGCAGCAAGCCAAGCAACATCAAGCTGAAGAAGTTATCTTGCATCGCGATGATCAAATCACCGAAGGTGCTACATCAAACGTTTTTATCATTAAAGACAACACTCTATTCACCCACCCTACTGGCAAACATATTCTTTCTGGTATCACCCGTGACTTGGTACTAGAAAGTGCCAATGCTTGCTCGATACAAGTTAACCAAACTGCATTTTCTATAACGGATTTAATGGCTGCCGATGAAGTGTGGATTTCTAGCTCAACTCGTGAAATTATGCCCATCACCAAAATTGACAATCAGCTAATTAACAAAGGTCAAATAGGCGAGCACTGGTCGCAAGTATACGACCATTATCAGCAATTAAAATATGCATGACCAAACGGATATACGCTTAGATCAACTAGAAGATTGGCTAGAGATCTTTTTTGATGATGCTAATTTCACTCTTTCCAAGGCGAGTGATGATGCCAGTTTTAGGCGTTATTTTCGCATTGAACGTAGCAACCTTAGCTTTATTGCAATGGATGCACCACCAGAAAAAGAGAACTCTAAACTGTTTGTGGAGATTGCTGAGCTACTGCGTGATAACAACATTCATGCACCAAAAATTATTGACAAAGACCTAGAGCAAGGTTTTTTACTCATCGAGGATTTAGGCAACACTACCTTTTTACAAGCACTCGATAATAAAACAGATCTCAATCTGTACAAGCTAGCAATTGATGAATTAGTCAAAATTCAACAAATTGATGTCGCCACCTACCCACTCAATCAATACAACCACGATCTATTAAATACCGAGCTAGAATTACTCATTGATTGGTATTTACCCAAAGATATCAACCAAAATTCATTTGCAAATTTACGCAGTTTATTTGACCAATTAATACAAAATTCACTCAGCTCACCTCAGGTATTTGTTCACCGGGATTATCACTGTAGAAACTTGATGGTCACCCATGAGAAAATCACGGTTATTGATTTTCAAGATGCCGTTATTGGCTCAAACACTTACGATTTAGCCTCACTGCTAAAAGATGCTTACTTTGAATTAAGCCCTTTTGAAATTAAAACATTGCTTGAATATTACTACCAGCAAGCCAATGTTCAGACCCCTTTTGAAGAATTTGAAAAACAGTTTGATTTGATGGGCCTACAACGCCATCTCAAAATTTTAGGAATTTTTAAACGTCTTTCACTTCGTGATGGCAAGCATCAATATTTAGACGATATTCCTTTGGTTAAAAAATACGCACTACAAATGGCTGATAAATATCCTGAATTTAAATTTTTAGAGGATATCTTATGATCGCTATGATTCTCGCAGCTGGCCGTGGTGAACGCATGATGCCACTCACCGAGAACACTCCAAAGCCACTGATCAAGGTTAAAGGAATAACACTTATTGAGCATTCAATTAATGCGCTTAAAAAAGCAGGAATAATTGATATCGTGATTAATATTGCCTACTTAGGTGAGCAGATTAAAACTCACCTAGGTGATGGCTCAAAATTTGGCATAAACATCACTTATAGTGACGAATCTTTAGGCGTGTTAGAAACTGCTGGCGGCATTATCAAAGCTCTGCCGCTATTAGGCGATAAACCTTTTATCGTAATTAATTCCGATGTCTTGTGTGATTATAACTTATCTCAACTGACACTACCCATTGGCGCATTAGCGCATTTAGTGCTGATTGACAATCCGGCCCATAACTCCAATGGAGACTTTTCGCTCATTAACACCCATCAAGTGATTACAGCATCCAGCAAAAGTTTTACTTTTTCAGGGTTTGGCATTTATCACCCTGATTTTTTCAAAAACCATCTAAATGCTCAAGGCAAACTACCACTTTACCCCCTACTCAAAGAAGCGCTAGCTAGCAATCAACTCAGTGGCGAGCATTACCAAGGCTATTGGCAAGATATCGGTACACCTGAGCG
>NZ_CAXCCZ010000021.1:0-23766 GCF_963981275.1 uncultured Candidatus Thioglobus sp.
TTTAGATAAATTGGAATAGGGCCTAAGACTGCATTAGTTGCTGTTGAGAGTGTTAGTGCTGATACGGCAGCAGCTATAGAAAGTTGTTTAAGTTTCATGAGTTTCATCCTTCGTGATAAATTTTAAAAAAAGATCATGTATCGGACTGATTTTTCATTAAGAAAAAAATACCGTTGCGAGGACAGTGTGGGACTCTCACCCACTTCCATAATCAAGTGTGCAAAATTATAATCAATTCTTAATATAAGTTGATATTAAAGTAAAATAAATTGAAATTTCAAAGGAATGCGATCAATGAGTGAAATCTACAACTTTAGCGCCGGCCCTGCGGCCTTGCCTAAATCAGTACTGCGCCAAATGCAAGAAGAACTTGTAGAATATGGCAATGCCAAAGCTTCGGTGATGGAGATTTCTCATCGTGGTGTTGATTTTACGGCTGTGGCACAAAAGGCTGAGCAGGATTTGCGCGATTTGATGAGCATCCCAGATAACTATAAAGTGCTATTTTTGCAGGGCGGTGCATCGGCTCAATTCTCCATGGTTCCAATTAATTTACTACGTGGTAAAACTGTTGCCAACTATGCCAATACTGGACATTGGTCAGTGAAAGCAATCGCTGAAGCACAGCGTTATTGTAAGGTTAATATTTGTACAGATAGCACGGCTAATAAATTTACCGATATTGAAGATTTTTCCAATTGGAATATTGACAACTCTGCTGCGTATTTGCACTATACGCCGAATGAAACCATTGCTGGTTTGGAATTTGACTATATCCCAGAAGTGGATATGCCTATTGTGGCAGATATGTCATCAAGTATTTTGTCACGAGAAATTGATGTATCAAAGTTTGGTGTGATCTACGCGGGCGCGCAAAAAAATATTGGCATCTCAGGATTGACTATTGTTATTGTTCGCGAGGACTTAATTGGCGATGTGGTTGCTAAGCAGCCGGTATTGTTTGATTACGCCACGCAAGCTAATAATGACTCGATGTATAACACACCCGCAACTTATCCTTGGTATGTGGCTGGGCGTGTATTTGAATGGTTAAAGTCTCAAGGCGGAATTAAAGCCATGGCTGAAGTTAATGAACGCAAAGCTACCAAGCTTTATCAGGCTATTGACAGCTCTGATTTTTATTCGAATCCAGTTAATCCAAAATATCGTTCATCGATGAATGTGCCATTTATTTTGGCAGATGACAGTCTTAATCAACTATTCTTAGAAAAGTCTTATAATGCTAACTTATTAACGTTAAAAGGTCATAAGTCTGTGGGCGGAATGCGCGCCAGTATTTATAACGCCATGCCAGAGGATGGTGTAAATACATTAATTGAATTTATGAGTGATTTTGAGAAACAACATGGGTAAAAAAACACTAGAAGAGTTGCGAGTTGAGATTGACGCACTAGATAAAAAAGTACAAGCATTAATTGGCGATCGTGCAACGTTGGCTGGCGAAGTGGCAGAAGTTAAAAAAGCATCAGATGACAATAGTGTTTTTTACCGTCCTGAGCGTGAAGCACAGGTGCTTAGGTCAATTATTGAACGTAACGATAGTGCCCTTAAAGGCAAGGATATGGCGCATATTTTTCGTGAAATAATGTCTGCCTGTTTAGCGCTAGAGCAACCACTTAACATTGCTTATTTAGGTCCTGAAGGTACCTTTACCCAAGAGGCGGCACTCAAGCATTTTGGTCATGCGGTTTCCACACTTGATTGTGCTAGTATTGACGAGATTTTTCATCAAGTAGAAAAGGGTAATGCGCATTACGGCGTGGTGCCAATTGAAAATTCTTCCAATGGCGTGATTGGCGGTACGGTAGATATGCTCTATTCACAAGATCTTAAGATTTGTGGCGAGGTGGAAATTTCTATTCAACACCAGCTAATGAGTGCCGATCAATCAGTAGAAATTAAAACGATTTATGCCCATCAGCAAGCGCTAGATCAGTGTCAGCGTTGGCTTGCCAATCATTATCCAAATGCACAGCTAAAAGCAGTGGCCTCTAATGCGCTAGCTGCTCGATTAGTTAAAGACGAGGTGGGCGCTGCGGCAATTGCCTCTGAAGCGGCTTTAAGTTTCTACGGCTTAGAGAGGGTTGCTAAGAATATCGAAGATAAAACTGGCAACACAACCAGGTTTTTAATACTTAGTAAAGAGTCTGTGGCGCCTTCGGGCGACGATAAAACCTCTATTTTGGTAGTTACTAAACACGAGTCTGGTGCATTATTTGATTTGCTGGAGCCATTTAAAGAGCAAGGTATTAATATGATGCAGTTAGCACGTCATCCAATTCCTGGTGTGAAGTGGGAGTATTTATTTTTGATTGACATTGAAGGTCATCAAGAGGACGACAAGGTAAAAGCTGCATTAACAGAGGTTGAAAAGAGAGTGCTTAAAGTCAATATTCTAGGCTCTTATCCTGTTGCTGTACTATGAGTGTTTGTGAGTCGATCAAAGGCTTGAGCCCGTATCAAGGTGGCAAGCCAATTAGTGAATTGCAACGTGAATTTGGGCTGAGTCGCGTAGTCAAGTTGGCCAGTAATGAAAATCCACTAGGCATTGGTCAAAAGGCACTTGAGGCCATGCAAAAAGCAGTTGTTGAAGTGGACCGTTATCCAGATGGCAATGGTTTTGAGCTAAAACAAGCTATTGCTAAGCGCCTTAATATATCGCTAGAGATGATTACCTTGGGCAATGGCTCAAATGACATTTTGGAGCTCATTGCCAGGACTTATGTTTGTGATCCTAAAGATGAGGTGATTTTTTCAGAATATGCTTTTGTGGTTTATCCGCTATCAACTCAGGCTTTAGGTGCAACTGCCGTTGTCACTAAGGCAAAGAATTTTGGCCATGATTTGGAGGCGATGCTGCTAGCCATCACAGAGCGTACCAAATTAATTTTTATCGCTAATCCTAACAATCCAACAGGCACTTTATTAACAGATAAGGCGCTACATGCATTTTTGTCTCGCGTGCCTAACTCTATTACGGTTGTATTGGATCAGGCGTATATTGAATATTTGGATCAGGCAGATTTGGCAATTGGCTGGCTTAAAGAGTTTGGCAACCTAATCATCACTCGTACTTTTTCTAAAGCTTATGGCTTAGCAGGTTTACGAGTTGGTTACAGTGTTTCGAGTGGAAAAATTGCTGATTATCTTAATCGCATTCGTCAGCCATTTAATGTCAACCATGTGGCACAAGTAGCGGCGATTGCCGCTTTAGGCGATCAATCTCATTTGGCGCGCTCAGTGATTGCCAATAAAAATGGGCTCAAGCAACTTGCAGAAGGGTTTGAAAAGCTAGGCTTATCTTATATTCCGTCATCGGCTAATTTTATAGCCGTGAAAGTTAAGGATGCACCAATACTTTATCAGCAATTATTAGAGCTTGGATTTATTGTTCGCCCCGTTGAAATGAAAAATTATTTAAGAGTGTCGGTCGGCACTTCAAGAGAAATTTCAGATTTTTTAGATGCGTTAAAATCGTTATTATGATGAATAAAATTTGTATTATTGGTGTCGGTTTGATTGGTGGATCGTTTGCTGCAGGATTAAAACAAGCAAATAAGGTTAATACCATTGTTGGCTTTGGCAGGGATGAGAAAAACCTAGCTAAAGCAAAAGAGCTGAAAGTGATTGATGAGTATTCACTAGACATTGCCCAAGCGCTTAAAGATGTGGATTTAGTATTAATAGCAACGCCTGTTAATAGTTTTAAAGCTATTTTAGAAATGATCAAACCACATGTTAACGAGCAAATGATTATCACGGATGTTGGTAGTACCAAAGGTAGTGTGATTCAAATTGCCAAGCAAGTATTTGGTCACATGCCTGAGCATTTCATCCCTGCGCATCCTATTGCCGGCAAAGAGCAAAGCGGTATTGAGGCGGCAGATGCATCCTTGTTTAATCATAGACGCGTTATTATCACCCCGGATAAAAACGCCAATACTCAGTCTGTAGTTGCCGTGAGTGACTTATGGGAGAGTGTCGGTGCAAAAATAGAAATTATGAACGAAACCAAGCATGATGACTTATTAGCCATGACATCACACTTGCCACATATGCTGGCTTTTTCACTGATGGATTACCTAATTTCTAGCAACCCGCAAGCGTGCAACTATGCAGCAGGTGGCTTCAAAGATTTTTCTCGAATCGCTTCGAGTGATGCCATTATGTGGCGGGATATTTGCATTAATAACCCTGATCAAATTATCAAGCATATTGAGGGTTATCAGAAAAGTTTAGATAAAATCGCCAATTTAATTAAAACCCAACAATCAGAAGCGCTGGAGCAAGTATTTCATGAGGCGAAGTCTGCTAGAGATAGCTGGTTAAAGGATTAAGGGATCCATAAAATATAATTATGAGTAAGTTTATTGCAAGTCCTGCCAATAGTTTGTCAGGCAATTTAAAAGTCCCTGGAGACAAGTCTATCTCTCATCGCTCCATTATGCTGGGTTCATTAAGTCATGGCATAACCAAGGTTAGTGGTTTTTTAGAAGGAGAGGATGCGCTCTCTACCTTAAAAGCGTTCCAGGCTATGGGCGTTAAAATTGAGCGTGATGGTGATAATGTAACCATTCATGGTGTTGGTATTAATGGATTAAAAAAGCCACAAGGGCCACTAGATTTAGGCAATTCGGGTACTTCTATCAGGCTAATGTCTGGCATTCTTGCAGCGCAAGCATTTGATTGTGAGCTGGTTGGTGATGAGTCGCTATCCAAGCGCCCAATGAATCGAGTAATTAACCCCTTGCGTGATATGGGTGCAATTATTGACAGTAATGATGGCAAACCGCCTTTAAAAATTACTGGTGGGCAAACTTTAAAAGGTATTGATTACGATTTACCAGTAGCATCGGCACAAGTTAAATCTTGTATTTTGTTGGCTGGTTTGTACGCGGATGGTGATACTTGTGTAACAGAGCCGGCACCAACGCGTGATCATACTGAGCGCATGCTCAAGGGTTTGGGTTATAAGGTTCGCGTTAATGACAACCAAATGTGCCTAACAGGTGGTGGCGATTTAAAAGCAACTGAGATTCAAGTGCCGAGTGATATCTCGTCATCAGCTTTTTTTATGGTGGCGGCAGCAATCGCGCCAAAAGCTGACATTACCTTGCTAGGGGTTAATATTAATCCAACAAGAACGGGTGTTATTGATATATTACAACTCATGGGTGCAAATCTAACACTCTCCAATGAGCGTGAAATTGGCGGTGAGCTATTGGCTGACATTCGTATTCAATCCTCAAAACTTACCGGCATTCATATTCCTGAAGAGCTTGTGCCACTGGCCATTGATGAATTTCCAGCGGTGTTTATTGCGGCGAGTTGTGCAACTGGTGAAACCATCTTAACGGGCGCTAAAGAATTACGCGTTAAAGAATCAGACCGTATTCAAGTGATGGCGGATGGACTGGATATTTTAGGCATTGATAATGAAGTGCTGGAAGATGGTATTAAGATCCAAGGAGGTGTATTTAAAGAGCCTACAGGGATGATTGAATCACACCATGATCATCGTATTTCTATGTCGTTCGCTGTGGCTTCGTTAAGATGTGATTATCCAATTGAAATTAATGGTGTGGATAATGTCATGACCTCATTCCCTAATTTTGTTGAGTTGGCCAATTCGGCTGGTATGAGTATTATTGAAATATAAACAAAAGTAGTGGACATTAAAAAGGCGCTCATTGAGCGCCTTTTTAATTGAGTTAAAAGCTTAATGCTTAGTAACCACCTTTACGTCTAGTCTCTGGAAGACCTGCAACTTTACCCGCTTGCTTAGCAGGACCTTTAGGGAAAAGGTTGTATAACTCTTTAGTTCCTAATTTGCCATCCCAGTCAGCTTTTAAGCCTTTAACCATGTTGCGTTCGTTAGGCTGATTAGCATTGTTGTTAATGTACTCATTGCGTAAGAAGTTGATCAGCTTAAAGCTATCATCAGTTAAATTAACACCTTCTTCTGCTGCAATTTCTTGAGCGATATCTTCGTTCCAATCGTTTAAGTCAACTAAGTAACCGTGAGCGTCTCTTTCTAAATCTGCTAATGCCATTGTATTTCCTCCAATGTGAAAAACTATAAAAAGAAGTTATTATATAATAACAACGTTTTACTTTACCTTTTTTTTACTGCGGATATTATTATGACAATTGAAAACGCATCACCTTTTTTTGCCTGGGATGTTTCCTCGTATTTAGCTTTATTTTTAATTAGTGCCTTTTTGATTGTTACTTTGGATCAATTATTCTTTAACAAGTCTAACACCACAAACTATGCAACGCCTAATAAAACTGGCTTTTCCAAACTTATATATTTTGTTTTATTTTTACGCTTTAACAAAAATGAGAAATACGTAGGCCGTCCAAAAATAGTGCAGTGGTCAGCTGAATTCTTCCCAGTTTTATTATTGGTATTTATGCTACGTGGTTTTGTTGTAGAGCCTTTTAGAATTCCTTCCAATTCTATGATGCCAACTTTATTAACTGGAGATTTTATTTTGGTATCTAAATTTGATTATGGCGTTAGCATCCCTGTGCTTAATCAAAAACTGATTGAATTTAAAAAACCTGAAAGAGGGGATGTAGTTGTTTTTAGATATCCTAATTACGAAAAAAATTCTAAATACCAGGGTGCCGATTTTATCAAGCGTGTTGTTGGTATTCCAGGGGATACGGTTATTTACCATGATGATCATTTGCGCGTCAATGATGAAAAGATTGCTTATGAGAATTTTGCTGATTATCAGGGGGTAGAATCCGGCTCAGAGATGACAGGATTCAAGCATAAACGGGAGTTACTCGGCAACAACCCACATGATGTTTTGTTAGATCCAAGTCGAACTTCTCGCGCTGTTAAGGCGGTTGTTCCAGAGGGGCATTATTTTGTTATGGGTGATAATCGCTCGCGTAGTAGTGACTCTCGCTTTTGGGGTTTCGTGCCAGAAAAATACATTATTGGTAAAGCCTTTGGTATTTGGATGCACTATGATGATTCACTTAAGTTAGAGCGCATCGGTGGCTTTGATTAGCAACACACAGTAGCCTTTAAAGAAGGCTAATTAATATGTTTCAAGATGTTGCTTAATTCGTCTTCTGACTTGTAGTGAATAATAATCTTGCCTTTATCACCCGTTGTTTTGATCTCAGTTTTAGAGCTAAGTGTTTTTGATAAACTGCTCATGAGCTCAGAAATATGTGGCTCAATCGTGGCAACAGTCTTTACTTTTGGATTTAGCACGCGCTTAACTAACTCCTCAGTTTGACGCACAGATAAAGATTTTGCCACTACTTGATTGGCAACCATTAGCTGATCATCTTCTGTTAAAGGCAGGAGGGCGCGCGCATGGCCCATTTCAATCTTGCCTTGTCCAAGAAGTTGTTTTGATTCCTCACCAAGTTGCAGTAAACGAATGAGATTGCTCACACTTGAGCGTGAGCGACCCACCACATTAGAAATTTCTTCGTGCGTCATTTTAAAATCTTCAATCAGTTGTTGTAAGGCCTTAGCCTCTTCAAGTGGTGTTAAAGATTCACGCTGAATGTTTTCAATTAGACCAATAGCAAGGGCTACCTGGTCATCAATCTCACGCACAATAACAGGAACTTCATCTAATCCTGCAATTTGCGCTGCATGCCAGCGACGCTCACCCGCAATAATTTCGTACTTATCGTAAGTGACTTTTCTAACAACCAGTGGCTGAATAACCCCTTGAGAGGTGATTGAGGCTGCTAGCTCATTAAGTGTTTCAGGATCTATATCATCTCTAGGTTGAAACTTGCCACGCTGAAGGCTGCTAACATTTAGCATTTTTAGGTTATTATCAGCATCTGCACTTTCAGCGTTGTTGCCAACTTGACCTAGCAAGATGTCTAATCCGCGACCTAGTTTTGATATTTTTGCCATATTTAAAAGAACCTCTAATTCATTGATGTTTTTCTTAGCACTTCACTGGCTAAAGAGATATAGGAAATTGCACCCTTTGATGATCTAGCATAGCTAATTGCATCCTGACCAAAACTTGGTGCTTCTGCTAATTTTACATTTCTAGGCACAATGGTTTTAAATACTTTGTGCGAGAAATATTGTTGCAATTGCAGAGACACTTCATTTGAAAGATTGTTGCGCGTGTCATACATAGTTCTTACCAATCCAGTAATTTCAAGCTCTGGGTTGGTGGTGGCTTTAATCTTTTCAATGGTTTGTATCAATGCGCTCAAACCCTCTAAAGCATAATACTCACACTGCATAGGGATGATAATACCATCAGCGGCAGTAAAAGCGTTAATGGTGAGCATATTAAGAGAAGGCGGGCAATCAATAATAACGTAGTCATATTGACTGTCTACTGAATTAATCGCGTCTTTGAGTTTAAATTCAGAGTTATCTGTGCGCAAAAGGGCGACCTCTGCTGCAATTAAATCAGTATTTGAGCCCAGCACATCGATACCTGATTCATCAACATGCACAATGGCTTTGTGAATGCTACACTCATCGAGAAGTAGCTCACAAATCGTATTCTCAAGGGAGTATTTATCAACACCACAACCCATAGTAGCATTGCCTTGAGGGTCAATATCGATTAATAAAACACGTTTTTTTATCGCTTTTAATGCCGCACTCAAATTTACTGCGGTTGTGGTTTTTCCAACTCCGCCTTTTTGATTTGCAATTGCAAGCGTAATTGCCATTAACTACTTACCTAAAACCGTCAGCGCCTTGAGCAAGTTGCTAGCCTCATGCACAAAATAATCTTTCTTTAATTTTTTAACAGTTTCTTTGTCAAGGGTGGCTTGATTTTCTTCTTGTGATTCGATAATCTCTGCCTCAGACATTTTGCTTGGATCTTCTTGCTCTAAGTGTCCGTTTAAATCATTTTCTTTGATATCAACAACAGAGGCTTCCTTTTCATTTTCCAAGCTAATGTTTTTTAGCATGATATCTGGCTCAATACCCTTGGCTTGAATTGAGCGGCCATTAGGCGTGTAGTAGCGTGCTGTGGTCACTTTAAGGCCGTAGCCTTTATCGAGTTCAATAATGGTTTGCACAGAGCCTTTACCAAAAGAGGTGTTACCCATAATGATGGCGCGTTTGTGATCTTGTAATGCACCTGCAACAATTTCTGATGCAGAGGCTGAGCCTTCATTGATTAAAACAACAATTGGCGATCCGAGCATAATATCACCACGCTCAGTTTTAAACTTTAAGTTTGAGCTAGGAATTCTACCTTTGGTGTAAACCACTAGGCCAGCTTTATCAATAAATAGGTTGGACACATCTACTGCGCCATCAAGCACGCCGCCAGGATTATTACGCAAGTCAAGAATTAAAGATTCAAGATAGCCATCATTTTTTTCTACTAAGTTAGCAATTGTTTCTTTAAGAAGTTTTGCTGTTGGCCCTTGAAAGCTAGAGATACGCACATAGCCAATATTCTTTTCAAGTAGATAGCCTTTAACGCTAACAATAGTAATAATCTCACGAGTAATATCAATCACAAATGGTTTTTGATTTTTTCGCAGAACGGTAATTTGAACATCAGTCCCTGGCTCGCCACGCATCAACTCTACGCCATCTTCCAGAGTCATGCCACGAACAGGCTTATCGCCAATTTTAATGATTAGATCACCCGCTTGAATGCCAGCTTTATAAGCGGGCGTGTCATCAATTGGTGAGATTACTTGAATACCATCATCTTTTTTACTAATAACAATACCTAAGCCGCCAAACTTGCCAGAGGCACTTTCCATAAGGCTTTTTTGCTCTTTAGGTTCAAGATAGACAGAATGAGGATCAAGGCCACTGACCATGCCTTTAATAGCGTTATTGAATAGGTCTTTGTTTTCAACATCTTCAACATACAGTTGCTTGATATCACTAAAAACGACAGTAAAGGCCTCAAGATCTTTAAAGAAGGCCTCAAGTTTTTGCTCCTCAGCAGCAGTTTTTGCAATGCTAAGGGTGGACAGTGAAAACAGCGTAGCAAAAAGTGCTAACAGCAAAGGAGATTTATAAAAATTAAATAAAGTCATAATATAGTTATTTACTAATACAAAGTTTAAATATAATACTGTGAAAACAAGTAGTATTATTTAAGATTTTACTTGGTTTTGTTTTTATTAAATGGAGAAAAAATGAGAAGATTGAATGTGATATTATTAGCCTTATTGTTGCCTTTATCAACATTAAGCCTTGCGCAAGAAGCACTGGAAAATACACAAGAGGCGTCAAATGTTCAAAAAGAGTCTGCTGTTGAAAACACATCCCAAAAGTCTCAAAAGCCTGAAGGTCCAGTTAAAACCATTCAAACTGCCATTGTTAGACTTAACCAATTAACCACTGTTGCCACTTATTCTCCACAGCTAGTCAGCACTCTAATTGAAACCGAAGTTGCCCCTTTATTTGATTTTGAACATATTGCTAGTGAGATTTTGCTAGTGAGTAATTTAAATTTAGGCGCCGATGAGCAAGCTTACTTTGCTAACAAAATTAAGAAAAACATTATTTCTTCATTATTATCAAGATTGACACAAGCGCGCTCTACTTCTTTTCAGTTTATTTCTGCGCGCCCCGTTCTTGGTGGTTCAATCTCAGTAAAGCTTAAGGTTAATGGCTACTATTCATACGGCATGTTTTTAAACATAATTTTCCATCAAACTGCGAATCAAGCTTGGAAGATTTCAGACATTGTGCTTAATAATGATAGCCTAATCAACTACTATCAAAAAATGGTGTTAATTAAATTGAGAAGATACGGCGTATACGGTATGCTAGGTCGACTTTAATTCGCCATTATAAAAAACGAGAAAAATATGAGTGATATGACACTATTAGAGAAAGAAGAAGACATTGAAAAAGCCACAAAAGCTTTAAAGGCGATGGCACACCCATTGCGCCTTAAAATTTTATGTGTACTTAAAAATGACGAACTACCTGTATTGGAGATCGTTAAACAGGTTGGCTCCTCACAATCAAACATTTCTCAACACATTGATATTCTTAGAACTAAGGATATTGTTGAATCAAGACGTGATGGCAACAAAATTTTGTGCAAAGTAAAAGACGCAAAAATTCTTAAATTGGTCGCCAATATGCAAGCTGTATTTTGTACTTCTGACGATCTTTAATTTAAACAAAGTTGCTTTAACACTTTTGCACAATTATGTGCTCGTAGCTCAGCTGGATAGAGTGTCGGCCTCCGAAGCCGAATGTCGGGTGTTCGAATCACCTCGAGCACACCATCTTAATCATTTATGATTTACCCAACCATTAATCCGATTGCCCTAGATCTAGGCTTTGCTCAAATCTATTGGTACGGGTTGATGTACCTTTTGGCTTTTGTGACGGCCTATTTGTTGGCCAATTATCGTGCCAAACAAGCAAGAGGTTGGAATTCTCAACAAATCGAAGATCTGATTTTTTATGGCGCTATTGGCGTCATAGTCGGCGGCCGTTTAGGCTATATGTTGTTTTACAATTTGCCAAACTTTGTTGCTGATCCACTCTCTATTTTTGCCATTCAAGGCGGAGGTATGTCGTTCCACGGCGGATTTTTAGGCGTGTTATTGGCAATGGCACTTTTTAATAGAAAATACAAAAAAAGCTTCTTTGTTACGATGGATTTTGTCGCACCGTTGGTACCATTAGGTTTGGGCTTTGGCAGAATTGGTAATTTTATTAATGGCGAGCTTTGGGGCAAGGTGACGACCAGCCCATTAGGAATGTATATTCAAGAACAGGGTGTCAGTCGTTATCCATCACAACTATACGAAGCACTCTTAGAAGGCTTGGTATTGTTCGTTATTCTTTGGATATTTAGTAATAAACCTCGTCCATTAATGTCAGTATCAGCTTTATTTTTAATCTTCTACGGCATCTTTAGATTTATAATTGAGTTTGTTCGAGTGCCCGATGAGCAACTTGGCTATTTAGCGTTTGATTGGCTAACCATGGGGCAATTACTCAGTTTGCCGATGATAGTATTGGGTATTTATTTATTTTACAAATCAAAAAATCGACAAGCATGAAAGCATACATAGATATTGGTAAGAGAATTTTAGAAGAGGGTGTGTGGCTCGAAAATGCTCGCACTGGGCAAAAAACCCTCACCATTATTGGTGCAACCTTTGAGCACGATTTGTCAAACGGCACTGTTCCAGTTGTTACCACTAAAAAGCTCTTTTGGAAATCTGCCATTGCTGAAATGTTAGGCTATATTCGTGGCTATGATTCTGCTGCTCAATTTAGAGCCATTGGTTGTAACACTTGGAATGCTAATGCTAATGATAACCAAGCCTGGCTAGATAATCCACACCGTAAAGGTGAGGATGATATGGGTATGTGTTATGGAGTAATAGGGCGCGCCTTTCCTGGCATTGAAGATGATAAGCCACTAGATCAATATAAAAAGATTGTTGATGATTTAACCAAAGGTATTGATGACAGACGCGAAATCATGACCTTTAATCACCCAAATCTTATTCATCGTGCGTGTTTACCTGCGTGCATGCACACGCATCATTTTAATTTACTTGGCGATGATTTGTATTTAGAGAGCTATCAGCGCTCGTCTGACTATGCACTCGGTCAGCCATTTAATCATTTCCAAGTGGCATTCCTGCTTTTGATCACCGCACAAATTACTGGCAAAAAAGCCAAGAAAATGCGTCATCATTTATCAAACGTACACTTGTATGAAAACCAAGTAGACACTTTTAAAAATGAGCAAGTTGATCGTGAACCACTACCTTTGCCAAAACTAAAGATTAATCCGCAAATCAAAACCCTGGAAGATCTAGAAACCTGGGTAACCATGGATGATTTTGAGTTGGTCGATTATGAACATCATGCGCCGGTTAAATATCCGTTTACCGTTTAGTTTCTTTCTGAGCAGGCAAGGCCTACTCAGGTATTATTTATAAATAAAAAAAATTATGAGCCTACCTAATTGTCCAAAATGTAATTCTGAATATGTCTATGAAGATGGCAATCTTTTGATTTGTCCAGAGTGTGCATACGAATTTTCTGCCGATGATCTTGTTGAGCAAGAAGAAATTATTAAAGATGCAAATGGTAATGTACTGATTGATGGTGACACAGTAACCGTTATTAAAGATTTAAAAATTAAAGGCACTTCAAATGCGGTTAAAGTTGGCACAAAAGTCAAAAACATTCGTCTGGTTGAAGGTGATCATAACATTGATTGCAAAATCCCAGGTCATGGTGCGATGAAGCTTAAATCAGAATTTGTGAAAAAAGTTTAACCAGATTAAAAATTTTGGAAATTTTACGAATGGCGATTTTTTAGCTGATTTAACAAGGTTTTTCTTATAATTTAAATCTAAAAACAGGTCTAAAGCCCCTTGTTTTTCTTATAAATTGATATTTTTATCATTTTTTGTGAGTAGGCAGGGCCTACTCAGGTGTTTGATTTTTAGATAAAGATAAAATTTCGGAAATTTTGCAAATGTACTATTTCCATAGGTCAACCGTAATTCCTTGCTCTCTTAACACATCTGATTTGTGCTCAAGATAGCGCTGGAAGTTTGGCTGAGTTTTGTACGCCCCTGTTAAGACGTATGTCATGATTCCGTGGGTGTGATAAGCCTTAAAAAAAGCATCTTTACGAATGATTTCTTCGCCAGTTTTATCAAAGAAAACAATGGCGGGCTTATAAGTTAGTTTTAAATCTTCGAACCAATCTTTGGCGGTTGTGCGCTTACCAGCAGGGGTGATGAGTTTTTCATCAGAAAGTGCATTAAAGCGTACAACTTGCATTTGCTTAAGATGGCTTTGGGTTTCTTTAAGCGGCATGAGTGTTTGATAAAAATTGTCACATTCAGAGCAATTAGGCTCTTCAAAAAATACGGCTAGGTATTTGCTGGCTGGCATTTGTATATTACGAGTAAGCATGTGTGGGCCTTGCTCAAAAATGGCGTGAGCATTTAATGTGCCGGCCTTATCTGTTTTTAAGCTGTTCATGTAGCTTGCGTAAGATTGATCAAGATAAGTCTTGCTAGAGATATAATCAAGCGTGGCATGCATTTTAGCAATCGATTGATAGCCATTAAGCCTGAGTAAGGTTTTGCCTTTGGTATTTAAAAATAAAATGGTAGGCGTGAATTGTATTTTCATTTTGGCTGAAAATTCTTTTTCAGTGTAATCATCACCTTGCCAATCAGTGAGTTCACGATCGCCCCACATGTTGGTTTCAATGACGTCAAAATCTTTTTGTAATTTCGCGACTAAATCATCATCATGAAAATTGTCTTGTACGAGTTTAGCGCAGTAAGGGCAGCCGTCTTGATGAAAGTAAATCATTACGTGCCTGCCTTCATCGGCGGCTTCTTCAAGGTCTTCAGAAAAATCCATAAAGGTAGCTTTAAACCAATTGGGCAGTTCGTCGACAATTTTAGCGCCTAAATACTCACCTTGTTTTTCATGTTCGTGTGCCCATGAATTTAATGAAAATATTAAGATAATTGTAATAAATAGTAAACGCATAACCTCTCCCCAGGATAGAATTTAGATATTAAAGATTGTAGTCCCAAACTAGGTCTGGCGCAAGAGCAAGTCTAACTTTCAATGGTTTCAATGCCTTTTTGAGGGATAAATAAACCACAACCCAATAGGCGATGATCTCCCAGGCCTTTTTCTTGTAATAAAACAGACTCGTCTTTTTTAAGATCGGCCACCATTAAAGATCGGGTGTGAATGGTGCTAGTATCTGTTTGAATTTTACTTTCTAAGCCGGCCATCATTTTTTTAACTTGAATGCCCAAGCCAGTTAATTGCTCAAAACATAATTGTAAAAATTCATCTTCGCTTAAGGCGCTTTCGCAAGCAACTTGTTTGGCGAATAAAACCGGCATGTCACTGAGTAGTTTGGCACCGATATGTTTAACCACTTTAATTTCATAATCGCCCAAATCAAGCACCTTGCCAACAATAGACTCTACTTCTTTTAAATAGTCTTTATTAATACGCAAGGTAAGTTTTGAGCGCTTTGACGGGTAGTAAAAGCCACCTTCTTTATTTTGCTCCCAGCCATTACCATCAGCAACGCTAATATCATGAATACCGGCATTCGTATCGGCTAGCCAGGGCAGGTGTTTTAGCAGAGCTTGAGCCAATAAGAAGCTGTGATCCATTGGCAATATTTTTGACTGGATTTTAAAGCTAACCTCTTGAATAGTCTCAGGAAGCGTAAAATGTTGTTCTTTAGTGTCTTCTTGCCAAAACATACAAATTAAGTAATAAATTATTATTACATTATTATAGATGGAAAAATTACAACAAAAACTCAACTACCAATTTAAAGACTTGTCTTTACTGCAACTCGCGTTAACGCACCGTAGCGTGGGTAAAAAAAATAACGAGCGCCTTGAGTTTTTGGGCGATAGTATTCTGGGATTGGTAATTTCACGAGAGCTGTACAAGCGTTTTTCTCATATCGAAGAGGGCAAATTGTCGCGCTTGAGATCGCACTTAGTTAGGGGGCAAACCTTGGCAAAATTTGGTGTAGCATTAAATTTGTCTGATATATTGATTTTGGGATCTGGCGAATTAAAAAGTGGCGGCTATCGGCGTGAATCCATTCAGGCTGATGCGGTTGAGGCAATTTTTGGCGCCATTTTGTTAGATTCTGATTTGGAAACAATTAATACTGTTATTCTGGATTTATTCCAAGATTTATTAAATAACATCAATCCTAATGATTCACTCAAGGACCCTAAAACTCAGCTCCAAGAGTATTTACAAAAGCGTAGTAACGCATTGCCTAAATACCAGCTAATTAAAACAGTAGGCAAGGATCATAATGCCATTTTTACAGTGAATTGTTTTTTAGAAGATCAAAATATTCAAACCAGCCAAGATGCTAAAAGCCTTAAACGCGCTGAACAATCTTGTGCTCAGGTGTTATTAGAAAAATTAAAGGAGATAAAGTAATGGCTTTTCAAGCAGGATTTATTGCGGTTGTTGGCCGACCTAACGTAGGTAAATCAACCTTAGTAAATGAACTAATTGGGCAAAAACTTTCTATTACTTCTCATCGCCCGCAAACAACACGCCACCGTATTCATGCTATTGATACTACGGATGATTATCAAATGGTCTTTGTGGATACGCCCGGGGTGCATATTGGTAATAAAAAAGCCATTAACGCCTATATGAACCGTGCGGCAAGCTCTAGTATTAAAGATGTTGATATGATTTTGTGGCTAGTGGAAGCGGGAAAATGGACAAAAGAAGATGCGCGTGTTTTAGAGCATGTGTCTCAGGTGGATGTGCCGGTGGTGATGTGTATTAACAAAATTGACAAATTACCATCGCCTCAAGCGGTCTTGCCATTCTTGGAAAAAATCGCACAAAAATATCAGCCAACTGATTTATTTCCATTGTCTGCATTTCAAAAGAAAGATACCAGTGCACTAAGAGCTTTAGTGTTAAAGCATTTGCCCGAACAACCAATGATTTTTGATGCTGACTTTGTGACCGACAGATCAGAAAAATTTGTCGTGGCAGAGTTTATCCGTGAAAAACTCATGCGTCATTTGGACGATGAGCTGCCGTATGACTTAACTGTAGAGATTGAGCAATATGAGTTGGATGGAAAAATGCAACGTATTGCGGCACGTATTTTTGTTGAAAAAGAATCTCAAAAAAATATTGTCATCGGTAATAAGGGTGAAATGCTTAAGCAAATTGGTAGTGAGGCGCGCCATAGTATTGAAGGGTTTTTAGAGCGAAAAGTATTCTTAAGGCTTTGGGTTAAGGTGTCAACTGGCTGGTCAGATTCCAAAAGATCGCTAGCTTCATTAGGATATGACTAAGGTTGATTTAACTCCAGCCTTTCTAATACACCGCCGAGCCTTTAAAGACTCCTCCCTATTGTTGGATTTTTTTACCCTTGAGCATGGTCGAGTTAGGCTAGTTGGTCGAGGGCTTAGGAATTCTAAAACCCCTATTCAGGTTTTTCAACATTTAAGAATTTCCTATCGTGGCAAGGGAGATTTGAAAGGTTTGAATCATTGGGAGGCTGATGACATACCAAGGCAACTCAAAGGTGAAAGACTTATTTTGGGCATGTATGTGAATGAGCTTATCTCAAGATTGTTGCATGAGCAAGATCCTCATTTTGAATTATTTGAAATTTATAAAAATTTTATTGAAAACTTAGCAACGGTTGAGGCTTTATCAAGCCATTGGCTGTTGCGTTTATTTGAGCATCAGTTGTTACAAGAGTTGGGTTATGGTGTGGATTTTTCATGCGATTTAGCAGGTGATGAAATTCAGCTAGATGCGACCTATGAATATCAGCATCAAGGTGGATTTGCAAGAAGTGTTGCGGGTAAAATATTGGGAAAATCGATTAACCAGTTGTTGACAGATGATATTAATAACATGCCGGATTTAGAGCAGCTCAAGGCCTGTAGAGATCTTAATCGTCAGCGACTAAACCCTTTGCTGGGCAATAAGCCCTTGCAAAGCCGAGCATTATTCTTTAGCAAATAACCCATTATGAGTATTTATTTAGGCGTTAACATTGATCATATTGCCACCTTAAGACAGGCGCGCGGTACCCACTATCCTTCTCCAATTGAGGGAGCGTTATTGTGCGAACAATCTGGTGCAGATAGTATTACTTTGCACTTACGTGAAGATAGGCGTCACATTCAAGATGCTGATGTAGAAATTCTTCGAGAAAAACTCACTACTAAAATGAATTTGGAAATGGCGGCTACAGATGAGATGATCACCATTGCCGGAAGAATAAAGCCTGAGGACTGTTGTCTAGTGCCAGAAAAGCGTGAAGAGCTTACAACCGAAGGCGGACTAGATGTTGCTGGACAAATCTCTAGAATGAGTGATGTTTGCGCGCAGTTGGCAGAATCAAAAATTATTGTTTCATTATTTATTGACGCACAAAAAAACCAAATCGATGCAGCCAAAGAATCTGGCGCACCAGTAATCGAGTTGCATACTGGCCACTATGCAGACACTAGTGGTGTTGAGCAAGAAAAAGAATTAGAGCGAATTAAATCTATGGCAACGTATGCTCATTCAATCGGCTTGCAAGTTAATGCTGGGCACGGACTAACGTTGGAAAATACTCCAGCCATTGCAAAATTGCCAGAGGTTGTAGAGCTTAATATTGGGCATTCAATCATTGCTAGAGCAGTGTTTGTAGGCTTGGCTCAAGCAACACAAGAGATGAAAGATTTGATGCTTGAGGTTAGAGGATGATTTACGGCGTTGGCACGGATATTATTAATATCGAGCGAGTTGAGCACATCTTAAGTAAGAACAAAGAAGGGTTTGTCAGACGAGTTTTATCAGATCATGAGCGATCACTGTTTGCTAATAAGGGTGATAGCGCCTCATACTGTGCCAAACGTTTTGCCGCAAAAGAGGCTTTTGCCAAAGCCTTGGGAACCGGTATTGGTAAAATTGTTAGTTTTCAAGATTTAACTATTCGTAACAACGACAGCGGTAAACCTTACTTTATTCCAAGTGAAAAACTACGTTTATATTTAGTGGGTAAAAATATTAAGCAGGCTCATTTAAGTTTGTCGGATGAAAAGCTAAATGCTGTGGCTTTTGTGGTGTTGGAGCTTGGCGAAGCTCAAGAATCAAAATCGGACAATTACAATACAACTTTTTAATTTTTTAGTTGATATAGTGTCCATAACCAGCCTTGCGAGCTTCATCCTTGGTGCCAGTGCACCCAAACTTTTCGGCAGTTTTGTAGCCTGAGATAGCTAGATTATTCAGCTCCAGGATATGTATTGGGGTAGAGTCCATGTCAAATCGCTTTAAACCCTTATTCATTTTATGCATGCCTTTCGGACTGAGTCCAGCGCAATGCTCATTGTAATATTTGACCGCGCCAATAATCACTAACATTTCATTAGGGGAAAGACTATAAACCGATAAATTGGTTAATAATAGGGCGGTTGCAATAATTTTTTTCATAGGCCGACTATTGATAATCAGTGGTTAGCCTAAAGTTTACACCTAATCATAGAAAAAGCCATGATTTAGGTTAAATAATATTAACCCTTGTTGTAGTGGCAAAGGTAGTTGACACTGACATCATCTTCTAATTTGTAGACTTTGGTAAACGGATTGTAAGTCATGCCAATCATGCCTTTGAGAGATAAGTTTGCCTGTCTGGCGTATTCATCCATTTCGCTTGGTTGGATGAATTTATCCCAGTCGTGTGTTCCTTGGGGCAGGAGTTTTAAAACGTATTCGGCCCCAATAATGGCAAATATATAAGACTTAGTATTACGATTAATGGTTGAAAGAAATACTTGACCGCCTGGCTTAACTAAAGCAGCACAAGCTTTAATAATAGAGCTTGGATCGGGTACGTGTTCAAGCATTTCTAAACAAGTGACCACATCAAATTGACCGCCGTGGGTTTTGGCTAACTCTTCTACTGGAATTTTTTGATAATCAACTTCTAATCCAGATTCAAGTAAGTGTAATTTAGCCACTTCAAGACCAGCTTCAGCCATATCAATGCCAGTTACCTGTGCACCTTGTGCACTCATAGACTCACTTAAAATGCCACCACCACAACCCACATCTAGAATTTTTTTATTGACTAAAGTATTGTTGCAGTGCGCTTTAATATAGTCAAGTCGCAATGGATTGATATCGTGCAAAGGTTTAAATTCGGAATTTTTATCCCACCAGCGAGAGGCTAGCTGGGCAAACTTATCTACTTCATCAAAATCTACATTACTCATAGTGTGCTAACCTTTTGTAAAACTTCTTCAACATGACCTTTCACTTTAACCTTGTCCCAATGCTCAAGAATATTCCCCTCGCCATCAATTAAAAAGGTTGAACGCACAATGCCCATATACTCTTTGCCATATAGCTTTTTTAGCTGAATCACATTAAAAGCATTACATAAAATTTCTTCTGGGTCTGAGATCAGTTCAAAAGGAAAATCTTGCTTAGCTTTAAAGTTTTCGTGAGATTTCATTTTGTCACGGCTAACCCCATAAATAACCGTATTGGCATCGACAAAAGCTTGGTGATTATCTCTAAAATCTTGGCCTTCTGTTGTACAGCCTGGGGTGGAGTCCTTTGGATAAAAATATAAAACTATGTTGCGTCCTTGTGGGTCTGGAATGTTGACGTCTAAATTGCTGGTTGCGTGACAGGTAATCGATTGAACTTTATTCATTGCTTGTATAATAGAGCGTTTAAAACGTTCATTTTATCACCACCATGAAGAACATCCGTAATTTTTCAATTATTGCTCATATTGACCATGGAAAATCAACCATTGCTGATCGATTTATCCAATTTTGTGGCGGTTTAAGTGATCGTGAAATGTCTGCTCAAGTGCTTGACTCGATGGATATTGAAAAAGAGCGAGGCATTACCATTAAATCTCAAAGTGTGACTTTGGATTATAAAGCAAATAATGGCCAAACTTATCAGCTGAACTTTATTGACACCCCTGGACATGTTGATTTTTCATACGAAGTCTCTCGCTCGCTTTCAGCTTGTGAGGGTGCATTACTGATTGTAGATGCCTCTCAAGGTGTGGAAGCGCAAACAGTGGCTAATTGTTACACAGCCCTAGATCAAGGTTTAGAGGTGGTTTCAGTGCTAAACAAAATTGACCTTCCAGCTGCAGATCCAGATCGTGTTATTGAAGAAATTGAAGATGTAATTGGTATCGAAGCAACTGAAGCAGTTCACGCAAGCGCCAAATCTGGCATTGGTATTCAAGATATATTAGAGCAGATTGTAGAGAAAATTCCTGCCCCAGAAGGGGAGATAGAGTCACCCATTAAGGCGCTAATTATTGACTCATGGTTTGATAATTATTTAGGTGTTGTTTCTCTTGTTCGAGTGATTGATGGTGAGATTAAGGCAAAAACCAAAATCAAAATATTCTCTAATGGTGATGAACATTTGGTGGATGAGGTAGGTGTATTCACCCCTAAGCGTGAAAAAACTGAAAGTTTAAAAGCTGGTGAAGTTGGTTATCTGCTTGCCAGTATTAAAAATATTGATGGCGCGCCAGTAGGTGACACGATTACCAGTGCTAAAAATCCAGTACTGGAGCCTTTGGAAGGTTTTAAGCCAGTGCAGCCTAGAGTTTTTGCAGGTTTATTCCCTATTTCTGGCGAAGACTATGAAAAATTTCGCGATGCTTTAGCTAAACTTCGCCTTAATGATGCGGCGCTACAATATGAGCCAGAAAACTCAGATGCACTCGGGTTTGGTTTTCGTATTGGATTTTTAGGTTTGCTGCATATGGAAATTGTGCAAGAGCGCTTAGAGCGTGAATACGATCTTGATCTGATTACCACTGCACCAACTGTTGTGTATGAAATTTTAGACACTAAGGGGAATATTCATCATGTTGACAGCCCCTCTAAAATGCCTGAAAATCAAGCCATTGCCGAATTCAGAGAGCCAATTATCACCGCCAATATATTAGTTACCGATGAGTTTGTTGGCAACGTGATTAGTCTATGTGTTGAAAAGCGTGGTGTGCAAAAATCAATTACCTATATGGGTAGACAGGTACAGTTAATCTATGAATTGCCACTAAATGAAGTGGTGCTTGATTTCTTTGATCGGCTTAAATCAGTATCACGTGGCTTTGCCTCGATGGATTATCAGTTTAATCGTTATCAAGAATCTGATTTAATTCGTCTAGACATTATGATCAATCAAGAGCCTGTGGACGCTTTGGCGCTGATTATTCATCGTGATGATTCGGTACGTAAAGGCCGTGAATTGGCTGAAAAGATGAAAGAGCTAATTCCACGCCAGATGTTTGACGTGGCCATTCAAGCGTGTATTGGTGTAAAAATCATTTCTCGTGCGAATGTTAAAGCGCTAAGAAAAAATGTTACCGCAAAGTGTTATGGTGGCGATGTGTCACGTAAGCGTAAATTGCTCGATAAGCAGAAAAAAGGTAAAAAGCGTATGCGTAGTGTGGGTCGTGTAGATATACCGCAAGAGGCGTTTTTAGCTGTCTTACATATCGACTAAAAAAACCACCATCTGTTGACCTAAGATAAAAGTCTTTCTAAAACAAACTTAGAGCCATAATAGGCAATCACTAAAATTCCAAACCCCACTTGAGTAGCGGTGATGGCCTGTTTGCCACGCCAGCCAAAAGCTCGGCGTCCAAGTACTAAGGTGGCAAAAATCACCCAAGCAATGATAGATAAAGTGGTTTTGTGCATAAGGTGCTGAGCAAAGAAGTCATCAATAAAAATAAAGCCAGTTGCTAACGATAAAGTTAGTAAGTAAAAACCAATACGTAAACTTTGGAAAAGTAGTCTTTCCATGGTTTGTAGCGGAGGTAGTTTATTGATAAACGTGTTGATTTTTTTAGCATGTAAATGACGTTCCTGAATCTTTAATAGCACTGATTGACAAACCGCTAGTGCTAAAAGAGCGTAAGCAGTGATCGATAAAAAAACATGTGAAGCAATACTAAGCGGAATGAGTTTATCGCTAGTGTCTGGAAACAAAATACCAAAAGCGAGAGACAGTGCAACTAACGGATAAACCAAAATTCCCAGTGCGTGTACCGGTTTAGAAATAGAAGAGAGAAATAATAAAATCGCCACTAACCAAGCAACAAAAGAGGCGCTATTTGCCAATCCAAAAACAACACCATCAACTGTCCAAAAGTTAGTAAATGTTAGTGTTTGAGCAATAATGGCAAAACTAAGGAGTAATGAGGTGGTTTTATGATGTGGGTGTTTTAGCTCGTCTTTACTGAAAAAACGCATGAGCAATAGGGATGCAGCGATATAGGCCGATATTGCAAAATAAGATAAAAACATAATTAGCGTGCTGAATTAATACAAGGTACTATAATACGATACTTTGATTCAAAATTTTTAATAATGTTTGATAATTTAACCGATCGCCTATCTAATAGTTTTAAAGCCTTACAAGGCAAAAACAAACTTTCAGAATCTAATATTAAAGAAGCCATTCGTGAAGTGCGTCGTGCACTACTCGAGGCAGATGTTGCACTTGAGGTGATTAAATCCTTCTTAGATCGTGTGCAAGATAAAGCAGTTGGTCTTAAAGTTGGTGAAGGTCTTAATCCTTCACAGGCATTTATTAAGCTGGTTGAAACTGAACTAACCGAGATTATTGGCGGTGAAAACAAAACTCTAGATCTTAAAACTCAGCCACCAGCAGTGGTAATGGTGGCAGGCTTACAAGGTGCAGGTAAAACCACTTCAATTGCAAAGTTAGCACGCTATTTAAAAGAACGTGAAAACAAGAAAGTGCTTGTAGTGAGTGCCGATGTGTATCGTCCAGCAGCAATCAAGCAATTAGAAGTATTAGCCAAACAAGTAGAGGTGGATTTCTTTGCTTCTGACATTAATCAAAAGCCTGAAAAAATTGTAGCAGATGCAAAAAAGCATGCGCAAAAACAATTCCACGATGTGCTCTTGGTGGACACTGCAGGTCGTTTGCATGTAGATGAGCAAATGATGGGTGAGATTAAAGCCCTGCAAAACAAAGTTAACCCAATTGAAACCCTATTTGTGGTGGATTCAATGACTGGTCAAGATGCGGCACATACTGCTAAAGCCTTTGCCGATAGCCTACCTTTGACAGGTGTCATTCTAACCAAAACGGATGGTGATGCTCGAGGGGGTGCAGCATTATCAGTTCGCCACATTACCGGCAAGCCGATTAAGTTTTTAGGTGTTGGTGAAAAGATTGATGCA